>JAUIAA010000018.1 GCA_030425715.1 Bacteroidia bacterium
CATAACCTCCAATAGTCAACTTACTGGTATTGTTATACATTACTCTATTTGCTACACGCATGGAATCTTGTTCGTTATCCTGGGTGGTTTGTTGAGCACTTGTAATAGTTGCAATAAATAACACCACAAAAAGTAATTTAAATTTCATTTAATTCTTATTTAGATTAATTATAAATTATGAGTTTTTCGCAAGCAAATATAAAACAACTTATTCCTTTCACAAATATTATTTAGAATTAATTTAAATAAACTACCAAAGTATTATTTTCTATATAAACTAGTCTTAGATACGTAACATATTATGATTATTTATTAAGTTTGATGTTTAAATTTTTTTATGGAAATACTAGGAATTGATATTGGAGGAACAGGAATTAAAGGAGCAATTGTAAATACAGAAAAAGGAGAATTGGTTACAGAAAGGTTTAGAATACCTACTCCTAAACCCTCGCTTCCGTCGGAGGTAGCCAAAACAATAAAGGCAATTACACAACATTTTAATTGGAATGGAGCAGTCGGTTGTGGCTTCCCTACTCCATTAAGTCATGGTACTTGTAAAAGTGTAAGTAATTTACACAAATCTTGGAAAGGAGTAAATGTTGAAGATTTATTTCAAAAGGAAACGGGTTTGAATTTTACCGCTGTTAATGATGCAGATGCTGCAGCTATAGCAGAAATGAATTTCGGTGCTGGTAAAGAAAAAAATGGTTTGGTTGCGGTAATTACTTTAGGTACAGGAATTGGGTCAGGGTTATTTTATAACGGAGTACTTATACCAAATTCGGAATTAGGACATGTTAGTTACAAAAATGAAGCTTTTGAAAAATATGCAGCAGATTCTATTCGTAAAAAAGAAGATTTAAGTTATTCCAAATGGGGTAAAAGATTAAATAAATATTTTAACCATATTGAACTTATCCTTTCACCAGACTTGTTTATTATTGGTGGTGGTGCAAGTAAAAAGTTAGATAAATATCGAGATCAAATAAAAATTGATGCCCCAATTATTCCTGCAGAAAATAAAAATGAAGCAGGCATTATTGGTGCCGCGATGGCAGCTTATGTTCAGCAATAAAAATTAAAACACCTTAAACGCTTCATTATAAGCACTCTCAAAACTTAAACTATTGACATTGGTCATAATTTTATTAGCCGTAAAATAGCTAATTAATTTTTCTGTAGGCATGTTACCCGTTAAATCGTCTTTTGCCATTGGGCAGCCTCCATACCCACGAATCGCTCCATCAAATCGATTGCAACCTGCTTTATATGCAGCATCTACTTTTTCATGCCAATGATTAGGATGTGAATGTAAATGTGCTCCAAACTCAATGTGCGGGTATAAAGGAATTAAGTTTTTAAATAAGTAAGATATCACCTCTCCACTTGCAACCCCTACCGTATCTGATAAAGAAAGTATTTTAACTCCCATATTGGCCAGAGTATCTGTCCAATTGGCAACAATTTCTACATTCCAAGGGTCGCCATATGGGTTGCCAAAACCCATGGAAAGATAGGCTACCACTTCTTTATTATGCGTATTTGCTAATGCTAAAATTTCCTCCAATATTTTTAAGGATTGCGCTATGGTTTTACCTGTATTTCTCATCTGAAAAATTTCAGAAATAGAAAATGGGTATCCCAAATAATCAATTTCATCAAAACTACATGCATCTATAGCTCCTCTTGTATTTGCTACAATTGCCAATAATTTACTTCGGGTATCTTTTAAATTTAACATTTTTAATACCTGCGCCGTATCTTTCATTTGAGGTATTGCTTTTGGGGAAACAAAGCTGCCAAAATCAATGGTATCAAAACCTACTTTTAGCAAGGCGTTGATATAACTTGCTTTTATCTGGGTTGGTATAAAGTGAGACTTTATGCCTTGCATGGCATCTCTAGGGCATTCTATTATTTTGACACTTTTCATTGTAGCCAAATATACAAATATAAGTTTGTAGCTTTTACAAAATTATAGAAAAGCAATTTCTTGTATTATAGCACATAAAAAAGCCTGTTGTACTTAGACAACAGGCTTTTTCTCAACCTAATTTGTATTTTACCTTCTTATAAAGAAGCACTATATTCTAACAAATCCACAATTTTGGTAGAATAACCGTATTCATTATCATACCAAGAAACTACCTTGATAAATTTATCTGTTAAGGCAATCCCTGCTTTGGCATCAAATACAGAGGTACATGTCTCTCCAACAAAATCTTGAGATACAACCAATTCTTCAGTATAACCTAAAATTCCTTTTAACTCTCCTTCAGAAGCTGCTTTCATTACTTTACAAACCTCGTCATAACTTACCCCTTTACCTAAATTTACAGTCAAATCAACTACAGACACATCCATAGTAGGAACTCTAAATGACATTCCCGTTAATTTTCCGTTAAGGGAAGGAATTACTTTCCCTACTGCTTTTGCAGCTCCTGTAGAAGAAGGGATTATATTGTGTAAAGCGGCTCTACCACCTCTCCAATCTTTTAATGAAGGGCCATCTACTGTTTTTTGTGTGGCAGTAGTTGCGTGAATGGTGGTCATTAAACCATCTGTAATTTCAAAATTATCGTGTAAAACTTTAGCAATTGGAGCCAAACAGTTTGTAGTACATGATGCGTTAGAAAAAATATTTTCGTCTGCTTTTAACTCTTTATGGTTCACTCCCATTACAAACATTGGTGCATCAGCAGAAGGTGCAGAAATGATAACTTTTTTAGCTCCACCAGTGATGTGCATATTTGCTTTTTCTTTGGTGGTAAACAATCCTGTAGATTCAATCACATATTCTGCTCCAATTTCATCCCATTTTAAATCTTCTGGATTACGCTCTGCGCTTACGCGGATTTCGTTACCGTTTACAATTAATTTTCCATCTTTTACTTCAACATCACCGTCAAATTGACCATGCACTGAATCATATTTTAACATATAAGCCAAATAATCCACATCTAACAAATCGTTAATACCAACCACTTGTACATTCTTTCTTTGACTTGCTACTCTAAAAGCCAATCTACCTATTCTTCCAAATCCGTTAATTCCTACTTTAATCATAATTTATTTTGATTTTACACTGATAAAATATCAGATATTCTTAATAATTCTTTATTGATACTATTGGTGCTTTTTACAGCTTCTTCAATACTAGAATTGAGCATTTCGCCATTAATAAAACCAACCATTACATCGGTTTGCCCATCCATTATACTTTCCACTGCATGTACACCCATTTTACTTGCTAATACACGATCAAAACAACTTGGACTTCCTCCTCGTTGCATATGCCCTAATACCGAAACTCTAACCTCATATTCTGGCAATACTTTATTTACATTTTCTGCCAATTCAAATACGTTTTCACCTGTTTTATCCCCTTCAGATACTACTACAATACTTGAAGATTTTCCGCTAAGTTTACTTCTCTTTAGTGCTTCTAAAAGTCTATCAAAACCTAAATCTTCTTCAGGAATTAAAATTTCTTCCGCTCCAGCGCCAACACCTGCATTTAAAGCTATAAAGCCCGCATCTCTACCCATTACTTCTACAAAAAATAAACGATTATGCGAACTTGCAGTATCTCTAATTTTATCTATACACTCTACAGCTGTATTTAAAGCGGTATCGTAACCTATAGTTGCAGAGGTTCCAGCAATGTCATTATCAATCGTTCCTGGAATACCAATAAAAGGCACATTATATTCTTTACTAAAAACAACGCCTCCATTAAAAGTACCATCTCCACCAATTAAAATTAAGGCATCAATATTTTCCTTTACAATATTATCGTATGCTTTTTTTCTACCTTCTTTGGTTCTAAATTCATTTGAACGAGCCGATTTTAAAATCGTTCCTCCTTTACTAATAATATTTTTTACACTTCGTGCAGAAAGCGCAACAAAGTCATTCTCAATCATTCCTTGATATCCCCTATAAAAACCTACGCATTCTATCTGGTAATAGCTACAAGCTCTCGCAACAGCACGAATTGCAGCATTCATACCTGGAGCATCTCCTCCTGAAGTAATTACTGCTATTTTTTTAATCTTTTTCTTCATATTTTTTTAAAAAACCATACAAAAATACTAATTAAAATACTTTTTTTAGTTATAAATACCAGTTAATAACGAAAACGATTGCGGAATTAATAATTTCTTATCTATCTATAGTTTAGATTATATTATTCCATATTTTTCTAGCTAAAAACTTAAAAATGTTTACCAGGATGGCCTGCGGTAAAAGTTTCAAAACAACCTCTATCGGCTAGTGTTACAAAACATTGTTTCTTGTTTTTTCCACCAAACGTAATATTTGTAGGTTTTTTTCCTTTTAATTGAATTTCTCTAATTATTTCGCCTTCCGGATTAATTACGGCTACTTTTCCTGCATCATAACGGCATACATAAAGGTTACCTTTGGCATCACAACGCATACCATCCATTCCAAAATCATTGAATTTATAAAACAATTTTTTATTTGAAATTGCGCCAGATTTGCTTAAATCGTACACCCAAATATTTCTTTGAATAGATTCGTTTACATATAGTTTTGTACCTGTAGGATCTACTTCTATTCCGTTGGTAGTACCCATATTGGCTTCTAACAATTCAAATTTTCCTGCTGTAACTTTCCAAATTTGTCCTGTGTTATTTTTCCAATTGGGGTCACTGGCAAACAATATCCCATTGGGAGCAATTGCCAAATCATTGGGTTGATTAGCGCTGGGATTGTGGGCAAATACATGCGCTTCCTTTTCTCCTTTGACAATTATTAGTACGTTATGCCCAGTATAATCGGCAATGTACATATTACCCAATTGATCAAATCGAATACCATTACCTGTACTCCCGTTTGGGAGTTTAGTAAAAAGTGTAGCTTTTCCATTACTATCTACCACTCCAATGGTTCCTTCTTCTTTAAAATTAACTGCATATAAGTTCCCTTCATGATCCACTGCTGGCCCTTCTATACCTGCAGTAAACAAATTTTCATGCGTAAAATCGGTACTAATATCCATTTTATTATTATTTGATTTACAGGAAATTACCAGACTTAGTATAGCGATAATAATTAAATATTTATTGATCATTAAGGTTTAATTTTCTGAGAATTTAAAAATTCTGCCAATAATTGCACACTCTCTTTTGCTGCAAATTCAACATCTAAATTATCTTTATCTTCTTCTTTTTGGTTTAACAACAATTGTATTTGCTCTAATTCCTTTTTAGATAATTTATCTTTTTCTAATCCTTGGTATAAAATTCCAGCAATTTTAGAAACCCTCTTAGCATAAGGCAATATAGCCTTCATGTTTGGAGCATTAACGGCTTGCATCTCTATAGATTTATTGATTTCATTCCAAGACGATAGGTATTTTAAAAGCTTATTTTTTGTAGCAACATCCTGGTGTTGTACATACTTTTTTTGCAAAATTTCAAACTGAATTGCATCCTTTGCATCCACATTACAAGCATCTACAAATAGTGAGAAAGGAGAATATGATTTGTATTGAGTTCCTCCACTATTTCTTGCGTATACTTTTAATGGCTCACTAATATTAGACAATTGAGTAAGAGCGGTAATATCTTGGTAATTAGAAACATTTCGTAAGATTGTTTCTTTGTTGCGAATATGTGTAATTCCTATTTGCTCTAAATTTTGGCTTACAGCATTCATACGGGTATACATATTATCCACATCTTTTATAGAACTAGGCGACCAAAATCTTTCGGCAATAGCTGCTGTTCTTGGCCAAATTCTAGAGTCAACTGTTAGTGGCGTTACCAATTCACTCCACATGGTAGCTTCTCCTCCTAAAATTCTATCTGCTTCTTCTTTAGTCAATTTAGTCTTACCAATTGGCTCGGTATTATAATGATGGCTAGCTGGTTGCATTCTATCAATATAAAAACCGTTAGAAAGCACTGTTTTATATCCTTTTTGTGCGGCTTCAATTAAAGTGCTTTGGGCCAATCCTTCATGTGTTCCTCTCCAAGAGTGAATAATCGCATTTTTAGGCATAGCATCGGTCATAATTTCATCCCAACCCATTAAAACCTTTCCGTATTTGCTTAATATTTTTTGTAATTTAATATTGAAATAAGTTTGTAATTCATGGTTGTTTTTTAAATTATTTTGTTTCATGAATTTTTGAATACTCTCACTTTCATCCCAATCTTTACCCGCATTTTCATCTCCTCCAATATGGAAGTAAACATCAGGAAATAGCGGTGCCAACTCACCAAATAAAACATCTAAAAATTCATAAGTGCCATCAATAGTCGGATCTAGTGTGGGGTTAAAAACACCCGCAAATCGTTCAATTTTATTTTCTCTAGTTTTATTACTTGCATATTCTGGATAAGCAGTTAAAATTGCGCTAGCATGCCCTGGAACATCAATTTCAGGAATTACTCTAATTCCTCTTTCATTGGCATATTTTATCAAATCTTTCACTTGTTCTTGGGTGTAAAACAAACCATCAGAACCTTTTTGGGTTAACAAAGGTAATTTTTTAGATTCTACTCTATAACCCTGGTCATCTGATAAATGCCAATGAAAAACATTCATTTTTACCGATGCCATAGCGTCTAAATTTCTTTTTAATACATCTATTGGCATAAAATGACGAGCAACGTCAATCATCAAACCTCGCCATGGAAATCTAGGACTATCTTGAATAGTAACATTTGGAAAAACAAATTGTTCGTCTTTTACTTGTAATAGTTGGAACAATGTTTGTAAGGCATAAATAGCACCTACATCTGTTTTTGCTTCTATATTAATTTTATTAGAATGAACTGTTAGTGTATAAGATTCATCAATACCTAAGGACAATGCTGGACTTTCTTGTATTTGAATCACCACAGATGCATTGGCATTTTTTACCACAAAGCCTTCCTCAATAAAAACACCTGTTTTATTGGATACGTTTCTTAAAAATTGAGTGGTGACCACATTTAGTCTCTCACCTTTGTTTGAAGAACTAATTACGGCAATGGTGAAGTTATGGTCAATAAGAAAATGTCCTGATTGCTCACTAATTTGCTCTGGCCATGGCATTAAGTTGTAATTATCTTTTAAATCATGCTGTGCAAAAGCTATAAAAAAGGACAAAACAAATGTAATAAAGCTGATATTTTTTTTCATTAGAAAAGGTGTTAAGGTAAGTTTAGCTAGTAAAAAAATCGTCGCATAATAAATAGCATTTTATTAATTGACGATTTTTAAAACTCAAATAATTACTAAAAGTGATAACGTTTAAAAGCTTCTAATGCAGCATAATCTGCCAAGCCTAAATCGTTATATTTTTGCGCTGTTTCTTTATTTCTATCTTCAACTCGCATCCAAAATTCTCTAGAATCATCTCCTTGGAACATTACACCATCTTTTTGTGATTGGTGGTAAAAAATTGCTTGTCGTTTTTTCATTACTTGGTCTGGGCTCATTGGCACCGCCATTTCAATTTCATGAATTTCCCATTCGTGCCATGCTCCCCTATACAACCAAACCCAACAGTCGTCCATATACTTTTCTTCCTTCATTTCGTCAAGAGCAATAAATAAGGCGTCTAAACAAACTTTATGTGTACCATGCGGATCGGCTAAATCGCCTGCTGCATAAATTTGATGCGGTTTAATATCAGAAATGATTTGCTTCATAATAGCAATGTCTGCCTCTCCCAGCTTGTCTTTTTTTACTCTACCGGTTTCGTAAAATGGTAAATCTAAAAAGTGAACATTCTCATCAGGTAAACTTAAATAACGAGTTGCGGCAATTGATTCTTTTCTACGAATCAAACCTTTTAAGTTTCTTACTTCTGGAGTATCTATATCGTATTCTTTTTTATTTTTAATATCATTAATTATTTTTAATGAATTTTTATCTTCAGGGTTTAATGCCAAAGAAACTTCGGCAAATTTTAGTGCTTCTTCATCCGCTACAGCGATATTACCCGATGTTTGGTAAGCAATATGCACATCGTGCCCTTGTTCTACCAATCTATCAAAAGTACCTCCCATAGAAATTACATCATCATCTGGGTGTGGACTAAAAATAATTACACTTTTACTAGCTGGTGTATTTCTTTCTGGACGGTTGGTATCGTCTGCGTTTGGTTTTCCCCCTGGCCAACCAGTTATGGTGTGCTGTAGTTTATTAAACATTTTGATATTCAAATTATAAGCAGAACCTTGTTCTACCAACAAACTTGACATACCGTGATTGTTGTAATCTTTATCTGTAATTTTTAAAACTGATTTACCTAATAACTGGCTTAACCAGGTAACCGCTTTACCAATTAAATCATCTGTCCATAAACAATTTTTAACCAACCAAGGAGTCTTGATTCTAGTTAGCTCTGAAGATGCTTCTTCATCTAAAACAAAAGTTACATTGTCGTGATTTTGTAGGTAAGTTGCAGGAACATCAGAAGATATTTCTCCTTCAATTGTTTCTTTAATCACAGATGCTTTATTAATACCCCAAGCCAAAAGCACAATTCTTTTTGCCTTACGTATTGTACTAATACCCATTGTAATGGCTACTCTAGGTACATTTTCAATACCTAAAAAAGAAGGTGCTGCATCTACCCTAGTAATATGATCTAAAGTTATATTTCTTGTTCCAGAATTATAATGCGAACCTGGTTCGTTAAAACCAATATGACCTGTTCTACCAATGCCTAATAACTGAAAATCTAATCCTCCTGATGCTTTGATTTTTAGTTCATAATCTATACAATATTGATAAATTTCATCTACACCTACCGTACCACTTGGAATATTGACATTTTCAGGTAAAATGTCTATATGGTTAAACAAATGGTCGTGCATAAAATAATGGTAACTCTGTGTATTTTCTGCCTCCATTGGATAGTATTCATCTAAGTTGAAGCTAATTACGTTTTGAAAACTTAAACCTTCTTCTTTATGTAGTCTAACCAACTCTTCGTAAACTTTAATGGGTGAGGAACCCGTTGCCAAACCTAAAACACAATTTTTATTTTCTTTTTGTTTTTGTTTGATTAAATCGGCAATTTCGTGTGCTACTTTTATAGAAGCTTCGTTAGAATTTTTAAAAATTACATTATGAATTTTTTCAAATCTAGTCTCTTCAAATTTACCTGCTTCGGTATGTTTTAAATTTACTTTCATAAGAGTTTTTGAACTTAAGATTTTCTATTAAGTGAATAATCTATTTATAATATTTTAATTTTTAATCCACTTATTCCTAAAATATGGTATAAAATTGCTACAAATACACCAGATAATAGAAATATTTCGACAAATGACTAAAAAATACTAATGAACTCCATATTTTACCTTATTGCATTTTTTAGCTTATACAAATCATAGTGTATAAAGACTTTAGTATATTTTTAGGTGAAAATTTAAATATTAAAAAAATGCGTTTAGATTTGTTGTGAAAATCTTAAGTATGTTTAAACACCTATTTGCAAGTTTTAAAATATCTATACGTTACCATATTATTTTTTGGGTAACATATTTTCTATTTAATTTTGTTAGATGGGGAAGTTATTTTAATGATTATTGGTATTCTTTAAAATCAAATCTAGTTGAGTTTTCCTTAAATATTGTAATTACCTATTTTGTTATTTATTTTTTAATTCCTAGGTTTTTACTCAAAAAAAAATATTTTACTTTTTTAGTCCTTTTTTTTACTTCTTTAGGAATATTATATTTAATAAGAACTGGACTAATTTATTTACTTGTTACAGAAAATATTTGGCCGGAGGCTGATGGACACCAAGAAGCGTTTTCTTTTAACCACATTGTGGCAGTATTTATAGGTCAAACATATGTAATTGCTTTAGCCTCTGTATTTAAGCTAACTTATGAATGGATTTACGAAAAGAAAAAAAACGAGGAGTTACAAAAAATTCAATTGCAAACGGAGTTAGATTTTTTAAAATCTCAGATCCAACCACACTTTTTTTTCAATACCTTAAATAACTTATACGCCTTGGTAATAAATAAATCAGACAATGCAGCCGATGTTGTTTTAAAATTGTCAGAAATCATGCAGTATGTATTGTATGAAGTAAAAACACCAAAAATTAGCTTAATCAAAGAAATTAATTATATCTACACTTATCTAGAATTGGAAAAATTACGATATGGAGATCAAATTAATTCCAATTTAGAAATTGAAGGAAACCTGGATGGACTTGAAATTCCTCCACTGCTTTTTTTACCATTTATTGAAAATTGTTTTAAACATGGAACCAAAAATAATATAGATATAAAAGTAGACATCAACTTTGAAATTAAAAACAATTTTCTTTTCTTTACGGTTGCTAATACCTTTCAAGAAGGCCTTGATTCTACCAGAAGTCATGGCATTGGTATTCAAAATGTTAAACGAAGATTGGAGCTGCTTTACCAAAACAATTATTCTTTAGAAACTGTAGTAGAAAAGAATTTGTTTAAGGTACTTATAAATATACCTGTGCAATGAATATAAAATGTATCATTATTGACGATGAACCGCTGGCAATTCAGGTAATTGAATCGCATTTAAAAGAGTTCTCTAATATAGAATTGGTTGGTACTTATAACAACCCAATTGATGCCTTTAATGCCATTGATAGTAATGACATAGATATTGCCTTTTTAGATATTAATATGCCCAAAATGAATGGTTTAGATTTTATTAAAAACATAGAATCTAACCCCTATTTCATTATTACCACAGCCTATAGAGAATATGCAGTAGAATGTTTTGATTTAGATGTTTTAGATTATCTGGTAAAACCAATTCCATTTGCTCGATTTTTAAAATCTATCAATAAATTGACCCAACAGTTATATATTGACAAAGCAGATACAACTATCGCTAATAACGATAAATCCTATATATTTTTAAAAGTAGATAAAAAACTGGTTAAAGTTAAGTTTGAAAATGTACTTTATATTGAAAGTTTAAAAGATTATATCAAGGTTTTTACCACCACGGGTGATTATCTAGTACATAAAACATTGACTAGTATTACTGAAGAATTACCTAGCAATCAATTTATAAGAATACACAGATCATTTACCATTGCTTTAGATAAAATTGATGCTGTAGAAGGGAATTCTGTATTGATTAAAAATAAGCGTGTTCCATTTGGTAGAAAATATCTAAATCACGCTAAAAGCCTTATTCTTAACAACTTAGGGTAATACTTTTTTTTAAAAAATTTCGTGTGTTTAATTACAATGTTTTCTTTTTATATAAAATTAAACTCTATTCAAAAAAATCTAACTCTTCAATTGCTGCACTTGGATGACCTCCAGCTATCGTTTTAGATTCAATTCGTATATATCTGGTTTGTACGTTTTTTTTGAAATAAAATTTTCTAGCAGCAGGATCATTGATTAGATTCCCAAACTTAAACGATTCTAAAATTTTCCAATCCTTGCCATTCTCACTCACTTTGATTATTCCTTTTTCTATCATACCATCAGCATGTTTTTTCTGAGGGGTATAAGAAAAACCCATTAACTCATATTCTTTACCTAAATCTACACTTAAATAATGGCTTTGTTTCTCTGGTGTAGATTGCCAAAAAGTATTTGGGTTTTCGTCAAATGCAAATTCTCCTTTTGATTTTTTATCATCACTATCTGTTTCTATTAGTTTCCAATCCTTTTTTATAATGCCAAAAACCCTTGAAGCCACACTACCTAACTCTCCTTTTTGCATAGCAACCGCTTTTACTTCTACCGAGTTTACCAAAATTGAATCTACCAGTAATTCCGAATCTTTAGTTGGTGTATCTCCATTTAAAGTATATCTAATTTCATATCCTAAATTCAAATTTTTAGCGGCATTTTCTCCATGTGGTTTCCATCCAAAATCATGTTGAATTGGTTCTATATTAAGTAATCCATCTTTATTCCTAGCAATAGATAGTTGAGGTGGTCTTGTTTTATAATAATGTGCTGTAATATTTGAAATAGCAGGTTTATATCGTGATTTTAAAACACGAACTCTAAATTTATTAGCAGTTATTTCAGGAAATCTCAAAATTCTTTTATAGCCAATATTAGTTGCTTTTGCAACTTCTTTCCAATCATTGTCCATCCATACATCAAGGGCATGTTCTTCTACCCTTTCTCCTTGTGTAGAAATTGCTTCTTGTATTACAATTCTATTGGTAGTGATAGGCTCTTTTGTAGTTATAATAATTTCATTGTCCGATTCATCGAGCAATTCAAAACTAGTAATATCATCATCCAAAACATTCGCTTTTTCACTGCTGGCATTATGAAACAAATTGGTGTGGTAAGTTTCTTTAATTCGTTGCCCAACTTCTTCTAATACTTTTACATCTTCAGGTGAAAATTTTCCATCTCTATTGGGCGGAATATTTAATAAAAACGTGGAGTTGCCTCCTACCGATCTTTCATAAATATCGAAAACATCGTCTGCGCTTCTTACTTTTTGTTTATCGTCATCTCTATAAAACCAACCTTCTCTAATTGAAGTATTGGTTTCTGCTTGTTGATAGTGCAAATATTTGGCTTTATAAAGCTTTTCTCTGCTGCCAATATCCTCCCCTGTTATATCGGCAAAGCTATTCATTTCGTGCGGGTTATCCTGATAAGGTATTACATTCCATTCTGTATCTCTGGTTGCCCCTGATTCATTTCCGCACCAGCGAATATCTTGTTTACCAAAGACTACCGCATTTGGAGCCAATTTGGTAATCAATGCTTTCCAAGCCAAATAATTATACTTCTGCCCTCCTTTTCTTTTGGGATGCGCTCCATCAAACCAAACTTCATCAATTGGACCATATTCTGTTAATAATTCAAATAATTGGTTTAAAAAGTACTCATTATAATCATCTACGTTAAATGTAAAGGTGGTTTTGTTTTCAAATGGTCTTCCTGCAACTTGTCTAGGAATGGTGCGTTCTGTGTATTTGCTCAAATTACCGTAAAGTCCTTCTGGATTTTCAATTTGGAATAAATCAGCTGGAGATAAGTATACGCCTAATTTTAAACCGTATTTTTTACAAGAAGTAGCCAGATCTTTTAGTATATCTCCTTTTCCATTTTTGTATGGTGAAGACATAATTCCGTGTTTGGTATAGCGACTCTGCCAAAGTACAAATCCATCATGGTGTTTTACTGTAATAATAACCATTTTCATTTGTGCAGCTTTCATAGCCTTGCACCATTGGTCTGTATCTAAATTTTTTAGAGCAAATATTTTGGGATCTTCCATACCATTCCCCCATTCCATACGGGTAAAAGTATTGGGGCCGAAATGGATAAATGCAATAAACTCATTTTTTAAGGCATTGTATTGATTTTTTGTAGGAATTACATGTGCTGCCTTTAAAATTATAGAGTCTTTGGTATCTGAACTGGTAATAGAAAAGGTATTCGATTCTTTCATTAACCACCCATGATCTTGTTTTTTACAAGAATTGAAAACCAAAAGTATTAGCATTAAAAAGGTTAGTTGCTTCATCATTTTCTTTAGATTAATTAGGTGTATCCCGTTTAAATTATAAATTAATAATTACGTTGGAAACAAATTTAAAATGAACTTGTTGCATTTGCAACCAATATATTAACTGTATTTAATACTATTTTTGCAATTAACTGTTTGTTGAGCTAAAAATGTGTATTATTCATATCTACTATTTTTATTAGGATATCATAAAATATAGTGCAAAAAAAAGCATGGCAATAAAATCACCACGCTCTAATCTAAGTATTTAAAAAGAGATACTACACGTTTTGAATAGAACCTGAAGAATTTTCTGATTTCTTTATAATTTCAGGGTTTCCCTTGTATTGAATATCTCCACCACTTGAAGAATTACCTCGAAATGTATCGGAAACATTTACCTTAATATGCGAACCACTACTGGCATTGGCTTCGCAATTATCAACAGTTAATTTATAGGCATCTACGTCACTACCGCTAGAAGAGCTTACCATTAAATTTTCTGCCCTTCCTTCTAAATTTAAATCTGCTCCACTTGAAGTGCTACATTCCACATTATTCGCGTCAATTTTTAAATCCACTTCTGCACCACTAGTTGCAACAATTTTCATGTTCTTTCCTTTTAAGGTGTTTTCAGATGCCACTTCAACGCCGCTAGTAGCAACAATCTCGTTTAAATTACTTACTGATAATAATATTTTTTTTGATGATGCATCCCAAATATTTCTTTTGGCACTTATATAAAGTGTGCCATCATACACTTTGGTTTCAATTAGTTCATGTAAATTTTCATCGGCTTCGACCACCAAAGAAAAATTATTGCTATCTGTAATAAATACATCTAAACCGTGGCTCGCTTTTACCTTAATAAAATCGCTTGAAACTTTTCTATTTTTGGTCATTACATTGCCATTACCTTTCACTCCATCAAAAAAACAGGAGCTAGTGGTAAATACAAGTAGCAATGCCATACTAATTTTGAGTAAATTTTTCATTGTTATTGGTTTTAATGGTTATTTTATACTAT
>JAUIAA010000314.1 GCA_030425715.1 Bacteroidia bacterium
TGCAAACGGCTATTGCAGCAGTTAAAAAACTCAAATCAGAAATCAAAAACATCAAACTAGTAATTGTTGGTAAAAACACCACAGATCCTATTTTAAGGGAGCAAATTAACACTTTACAACTCGAAAATTTTGTAGATTTAGAGGGGTGGCAAGAGGTAGACCTGTTTCCATCTTATATTCAGGCGAGTGGTATTTGTATTTCGCCATTGCACAGAAATAAACAACACGATGTGGCTTACGCCAATAAAATATTTCAATATATGAGTTTTGCCAAACCCGTTTTGGTAAGCGATGCCACTGCACAGAAGAAGTTGGTATTAGAAAATAATTGTGGTTTGGTACACGAAGCTAAAAATGTAGATGATTTTGCCCAAAAAGTTTTAAGCTTGTATAAAGATGATACACAGAGAAATAAGTTGGGGGAAAACGGTAAAAATTTTATTAAAACTAAATTTAACTGGGAAAAAACCTCCATCAACCTAATCCATTTATACAAAGAGTTGGCACAAAAAAACCGTAAAAATTGAAGGCTTTAATTATTACATATTATTGGCCACCATCAGGTGGCAGTGGGGTACAACGCTGGTTAAAGTTTGTAAAGTATTTACGAGATTTTGGTATAGAACCTATTGTATACACCGTTAAAAACCCAAATTATGCCATTGAAGATATTAGTTTGGAAAATGAAATTCCACAAGGAATTGCAATTTTAAAACAACCCATTTGGGAACCTAATGATTTATTGTCGTTTTTTAAAAGCAGTAAACAACAAACTAGTGCAGGTTTTTTAAATCCGAACCCATCTTTTTTTGAACAAAAATTACAAGCAATAAGAGCCAATTATTTTATACCTGATGCCCGTAAGTTTTGGATAAAACCTTCTGTAAAGTTTTTAGGTAAATATTTGAAACATAATAAAATAGATGTCATAATATCTACAGGCCCACCACATAGCGTACATTTAATTGCGAATGCATTGCAAAAAAAGTTTGCTATAAAATGGATTGCAGATTTTCGCGATCCTTGGACAGATATCGATTATTTTCATCAGTTACCATTGTCAAAGAAATCCAAACAAATCCATTACAAATTGGAAAAAGAAGTTGTGCAAAGTGCGGATGCGATATTGGTAGTGGGCAAAACCATGAAGGAAAATTATAGGCAATTCAATAAAAACATTCATGTAGTTAGCAATGGTTTTGATGGGGATTTGAGTACTAACGAGATTAATTTAGACAATAAATTTACCATCACGCATATTGGGTTAATGAATGCCGATAGAAACCCAAAAATTTTATGGAAGGTATTGGGAGAAATTTGCAACGAATCAAAAGAATTTAGAGCGGATTTAAAAATAAATTTGGTTGGTAAAATAGCAAATGAGGTTAAAATTAGTTTACAAAAAAATGGCTTGACCAGTTTTGTGCATTTCATTGATTATGTACCACATCAAGAAGTGAAAAAACACCAAAACACTTCGCAATTATTGTTGTTAGTGGTAAACAACGTACCTTCTAAAAAGGGAATAATTACGGGTAAGATTTTTGAATATTTACAAGCAAACCGACCAATTTTGGCCATTGGTCCAGAAGATGGAGATTTGTCGGAAATTATTTATGAAACCCAATCGGGTAAAATATTTGATTATAGTGAGTATTTTAAATTAAAAGAACAACTTTTATTTTGGTACCAACAATATAAGTTGAACAATTTACATATTACCTCCATCAATACAGAACAATACCACAGAAAAAATCTAACCCAAGAATTGTCTATTATTATCAAAAACTTATTTTAATCTATGAAAAAAATAGTGACCATATTAGGAGCTCGCCCTCAGTTTGTAAAAGCTGCGGTATTGAGTAGAGTGATATTAGAACACCAAGAAATAGAAGAGGTAATTGTACATACGGGTCAACATTATGATCCCAATATGAGTGCTGTTTTTTTTGAAGAGATGGAGATACCAAAACCAAAATATAATTTAAATATTAATGGTTTGAGTCATGCAAAAATGACCGCTGAAATGATGGTTGGAATTGAAGAAATTCTACTTTATGAAAAACCAGATACAGTTTTGGTTTATGGAGATACCAACTCAACCATGGCAGGAGCACTGGTTGCAAAAAAACTGGATTTGAAACTAGTACATGTTGAGGCAGGTTTA
>JAUIAA010000019.1 GCA_030425715.1 Bacteroidia bacterium
CATGGCTTGTACTGGTGGATATTCACTCCACATACTATCGTTTAAACAACGCCAATGGTTTACATCTATTTTTTCTGGATTTTCAATTTGTTCCGCACAAGTACTGCAAATTATAATTGAATTATCCATAGTAGGGTTTAAAACGGGTGGTAAAGTGTAAACTTGTAAAGTTGTATCCGTACCGCATAATTCGCAAACATTGCTACTTCTTTGCAGTAAACTTTTTTCTAAACTCATCTCATTTATTTTTGGAATTGCAAATCTAAGCTATTTACAACTTTTATCCGTTATGATCTACAATTCTTCAAAAGTAGCTCTAATTTTTTTAGGAAGACTTTGCACAATTAAATGGTAAGAATGGTCTATCATTTCTTTCAAAAAATCATCCGAAAAGGAACCATCACAAATTATTGTATTCCAATGTTTTTTACTCATATGATAACCCGGAATAATTGTACCTTCATATGCTTCTCTAAGTTCAATTGCTTTTTCAGGATCACATTTTAAATTGACTTGAAATGGTTTTTTCTCTAATCCTGTTAAGGCAAACATTTTATCGAAAACTTTAAAAACCAAAGTAGTATTATCAAACGGAAAATGCTCTGTTACCTGTTTTTTACTTAAACAATAATTTCTGAACTCTTCAATATGCATATGGTTATTTTATATTTTCCAACTTCTTTGGCGGACTGTTTTCTGGTAACAAAAGCGATTGATAATCTAAGGTCCAACCAATAGTTTCTACAATGCTTTGCATCATCAAAACAGCCTCTAAAGCTTCGTTTCTTGCTGTATCTAACAAACCACTTTCAGGAATTTTTAACATGACTTGTTCTTTGGCTTTTACATTTAACTCTGTAAGATCTGATGCTTCAAACTTGTTAAATAAACCGTCTTTTTTATCGTAATATTTAAAATCGGTATCTACACTTAAAACCTCAGGTTGAGGAAATTCCGACAATCGTATGGTTTGCTTATCATTAAAAGCTTCCATTTTAACTTTTGACAAATCAAAACCAATATGTGCCTTTGCATTGATCAATATAATGGCCTTTTTTTTACTGCTTACAATACTTAAAAATCGTTCTTTTACATTCTCGTAATGGTATATTTCGGCAAACTCTCCTTCTACGGTTATCAATTTACATACAGAACGTATTTTTTCTAACAAAACTGATGATTGGATATTGGTTCTATCTTTCTTATTCTGAATTTTTACATAATTCAAAACCCAGTAGGTAATTATTGCACCAAGAAAAAGTCCTAAAATTGCTTCCATAAAAATATATGTCAATTGCTAATTTAAGCAATTATTCAAATAAAGCAGAATTAGTCTATAATAAAAAGGTCTGCTGCAATTCCATCGGCAAAAAATTTACCTTCTTCTGTTATTTTTAAAGTCTCCCCCTCAATCCTTAGTTTATTATTATTGATGTGTTTTGTTGCGTTTTCAACCAATTGATTTTTAATTACTTGACCAAATTTATTTTCTATTTCCTTTAATGAAATTCCCCAAACCGTTCTCAATCTGGTCATCACCATTTCGTTAAACACATTGTTTTGCGTAAGTTTTTCTGCGGTGCTATACGCTAAATTTCTTTGCATAGCTTGTATATATTTTAGGTTGTTTGCAATATTCCAGCTTCTGTTCTTGCCATCAAAAGAATGGGCAGATGGGCCAATACCCAAATAGGTTTTTCCTTGCCAATATGCGGTGTTGTGTTTTGAAAAGAATTCTGGTTTTCCAAAATTAGAAATTTCATAGGCTATATACCCACTATTTTTTAGTACTTGGTTTAAAATTTGAAAATGCGATGCTGCTAAAACTTCGTCTACTGCAGGATATTTTCCTTTTTTAATAAAATGAGCTAAGGCAGTATTTTCTTCTACCGTTAAGGCATAACTCGACAAATGTGGAATATCTAAATCTATAAATTTTTCAAGATTCTTTTTCCATGTACCATTGGTTGTGTTAGGCACTCCATAAATTAAATCAATCGTAATATTTTTAAAATATTTTTTTGCATTTACAATACATTCTTCCGATTCTTTTGCCGTGTGTGCCCTGTTCATAAACTGTAAATCCTCTTCAAAAAAAGACTGTACCCCAATGCTTAATCTGTTTATTTTTGTAGTAGCAAGTTCCTCAATTTTTTCTAAGGATAAATCATCTGGATTAGCTTCTAAAGTGATTTCAGGAAACTCAATTACCTCAAAATTTTTATAAACCACTTCTAAAATCTGCTCCATTTCACTTGCCAATAATAGGCTTGGTGTTCCTCCTCCAAAATAGATGGTTTCTACATTCTCTTTTACCAAACCACTTTTTAGTTCTATTTCTTTGCAGATGGCCAAAATCATTTCTTCTTTATATTTTAAGGAAGTTGAAAAGTGAAAATCACAATAGTAACACGCTTGTTTACAAAAAGGAATATGGATATAAATACCTGCCATTATAATAATTTAGAATACAAATTTACAATTATAAACTCCCAATACATAGACTTTAATTGGCAGCCTAATTTTCATTTGATTTTACCTATCGGGCTACTGTACTTATTAACATATTAACATTTTTGGATGTGTATTTTTATTAACTATTCATTTTTTAGATATATTAATTTTATTTTTACTATATTTGTTGTCAACCACAATAACAATAAACCAATCTAAAAATGTTTGTAAATATTCTAAAGTTCAAGTTGAACGAAATGGATGGTATTTCGGCAAACGAGTTAAGCATGTTAGAATACCAACTACAAGACAAGCCCAATGGCTTAGATCGTTTTCATATTTTTAAAGACAAAAAGAAAGAAAATAAGTATTATTTAATTGAATACTGGAAAAATAAAATGGCCAAAGACGCCATGGAAAACTCCTCTAAATTTCCTTTTTTTAACAAGATACATCAAATATCTAATTCTAAAAAAGGAACGAATATTGAGTGCGATATACTAATTTAATCTCCCCTTAATCTATATTTCAATAACAATCACTTTAAGTAATCTTTTTTGGGTTTTGATTGACATAAGCCCCCCAACCCGAATAATTTTTATTTAAAGTGATTTTTTTGTCATTGTAAAAATGACAAACTGCTGCTGCTAATCCATCCGTTGCATCTAAGTTTTTAGGCAACTCTTTTATTTGCAGTAAGTTTTGCAACATTTTCGCTACTTGCTCTTTTGAGGCATTTCCGTTGCCAGTAATAGACATCTTAATTTTTTTTGGAGAATACTCTGTAATAGGTACTTCTCTTGTTAATCCCGCTGCCATTGCTACTCCTTGCGCCCTTCCTAATTTTAGCATAGACTGTACGTTTTTACCAAAAAATGGTGCTTCAATAGCAATTTCATCAGGGTGGTAAGTATCAATCAAATGAATGGTTCTTTCAAAAATTAATTTTAATTTGGTATAATGATCTGCATATTTTTTTAAGATCAATTCATCTAATTGCATCAGTTCCATCTTACCCGAAACTACTTTAATTAACCCAAAACCCATAATAGTTGTACCTGGGTCAATTCCTAAAATAATTTTTTCAACTTGCAATACGCTACAATTTTATATATACAACAAAACAAAAATTTGTTTCTTTGCGTAAATGTACAATAAGCTACTAAAATACAAGTCACAATTTATATTTTTGGTGAAGTTCATCATTGTATGTTCGGCTATTTTTATCATCGTAAATAAATTTAAAGAAAATATTTCTTTAACCACAAAACTCAGCAACACCCATTTACTTAGCACTTTAGCTAATAATTGGACACTTTTAATTATTGGTTGCAGCTTAAGCATTATCAACTGGTTTTTAGAAGTTTACAAATGGAAAACTTTAGTAGGATCTTTTAAAAACATCAATTTAATAAGTGCTACAAAACAATCATTAGCTTCTTTAACCACCTCTTTACTAACTCCAAACAGAATTGGAGAGTATGGAGCAAAAGCAATTTATTACCCAAAAAACGACAGAAAAAAAATCTTGTTTTTAAATTTTATTGGCAATTTTAGCCAAATGTTGGTTACCGTTTTTTTTGGAACAATTGGTATTATTCTCTTCCAATGGAAAACGAATTTTTTACAACTTTCTACTACGCATTTATTAGTAATTCTAGTCCTTGTTTTTACCTTGATCAGTGTGCATACCTCCTATAAAAAATCAATTCTAAATTGGTGGAAATCAAAAACATTTTACATCCATCTTGGTACTTTTTTAAATCTTCGTGTACTAGGCTATTCCATTTTAAGATACTTGGTTTTTTCGCATCAATTTTACTTATTGCTAATTCTTTTTCAAGCTGATATAAATTATTTTCAAGCAATGTCTGCAATTTTTTCTATGTATTTTATTGCATCTATCATTCCAAGTTTTGTAATTTTCGATTGGTTGATTAAGGGGTCTATAGCAGTTACTCTTTTTAGTTATTTTCATATAGATGAAATAACCATTTTAAGTATTACCAGTTGTATGTGGTTGTTCAATTTTGCATTGCCTGCAACTTTTGGCTGTTATTATGTTGTAACTTTTGACACTAAAAGCGAAACTAAATTAATAGAGCAATATATAAAAGCATGATTATTTTTAGCCTTGCCATTTTATTTTGTTATGCCGCGCTAATTCTTTTTTTAATACTGGGAATTAATAAAGTTCCTGTTTTTAATACAAAAGATAATCCCTCAAAAAATAGTTTTACGGTTATCGTGCCTTTTAGAAATGAAGCAGCTAATTTACCAGTTTTACTCCAAAGTATCCTAGAATTGAATTATCCGAAAGAGCAAATGGAGTTTTTATTTGTAAATGATGATTCTACGGATGATTTTATGAAAGTTTTTAAAGAAAACGCACTACAAGAAAATATTTCATATCGAATTTTAGAGAATATCCGCGAAAGCGATGCTCCCAAAAAAGATGCAATACAAACTGCCATAAGCCAAGCTTCTTTTGATTGGATTATTACAACGGATGCCGATTGCACTTTACCTAAAAATTGGCTGAAATCATTTGACCAATGTATTGAAAATAATGTAGTAAAAATGATTGTTGCACCTGTAACTTTAATAAATTACCCAAGGTTTTTCTATGCTTTTCAAACCCTTGATTTTTTAAGTTTACAAGGCACAACCTTAGGTGGATTTGGTAATAATTTACCGTTTTTGTGTAATGGTGCAAATTTATGCTACCACAAACCAA
Source organism: Bacteroidia bacterium (assembly GCA_030425715.1). GTDB lineage: Bacteria > Bacteroidota > Bacteroidia > Flavobacteriales > Flavobacteriaceae > Lutimonas. Next base: position 5,192 of record JAUIAA010000019.1, read on the forward strand.
CTTTTTTTAAATTGAATGGCTTTGAAGGAAATAAACATATTGCAAGTGGTGATGATATTTTTTTAATGGAGAAGTTTTTAAATTACAACAAAACCAAAGTTGCTTATTTAAAATGCAAAGATGCCATTGTACAAACCCAACCCAAAAATACATTAAAAGCATTACTACAACAAAGAATTAGATGGGCCTCTAAAACCTCCTCTTCACAAAAAAGCACTTCAAAAAGAGTTGGATTATTGGTTTTTATTACCAATTTTTACCTTATTCTTCTCTTTTTTCTCGCTCTGTTTAACCAAATTAATTGGATGCATTTAGGACTGTTTTATCTAGTTAAATTAAACATTGATTTTGTATTGCTCTTTCATACTGCAACGTTTTTCCAACAAGAAAAGCTAATGAAATACTATATCTGGTCTAGCCTAGTGCACCCTTTATTTATAAGTTACACAGCTTTTTTATCTTTAAGGAAAAAATACAACTGGAAAGATAGAGCATTCCATCATTGATTTACAGCGGTCAATATAACAGGCAATTGAAATTGTGATTTTACAGGAATTCCATTCTTAATAGCTGGCTGCATTACCGAAGGAAGCATACTTACACTTGTGGTTAAAATACTATCGAGATTGGGTAAGAATTTTTGGACAGCTACGGAAGATTGTATTCTTGATATTTTAATTCTATAATCTTGCCCTACTAATAAATCTACGGTTACCGTATCGCTAAAAGTGGCAGGTATTTGATTACTTTTTAAATGCACCAATTGTTTTAAATTACTAATAATTTGTTTTCCAAAACAGTCAAATTGCAATGATTTATCATCCAAATCTTTACAAGCTAAAAAAAGTGGATAATCATCTACCGTAGTAAAATCAATTGCAGCAATATCTATATTTTTATTTTGAAGTGAGGTAGCTTTAGGCGATATGAAATCACAAGTATTAAATAACAGAATTATTGCGATTGCAAAAACCAAGCGTTGCACCATTGTAAGCTTTTAAACAGCTGAAAAATACAAATAATTTTTAAATGTTAACTAAAGAGTTTTAAAGGTTTATAAACAAAGAGCTTGAAAATAAATAAAACTGCACTAATCTGCTTAGCATGCACTAATTTTAACAATCGATACCAATAGGAAGTGTATATTTTACGTTAACTTTCTTACCGTTATGTATGGCTGGCACAAATATTGGTAAACTATTAATAACTCTTATAGCCTCTTTTTCAAGGGATACATGAGGCCCTCTAGCTTTAATATTTTTAACTTTTCCTTCTTTATCAATAATGAATTGGACATATACTCTTTTTGTACCGGGGTCGATGTTCAAACTTTTAACAATACCGAAGTTAAAATTATCTTCCACAAAGGATTGCATTTTTTCAGTAAAACAGGCCTTATCATCTACAGCGCCTTCGCATCCTTTAAAAATTGGTAGCTGTTCTAAGTCTGCAAAAGCTACTGTTTCTGTATTTTCTATAATATTTGAATTATTTACAATCTTTACAACAGGTTCTTTGTCTTTTTTTACACATGAAGTGAAAACTAACATTAGTCCAAATACAGGTATTAATAACAAATACTTTAACTTTAAAATTTCTTTTGATTTAACTTTTCCTAACATAATAATTCGTTTTTTAATAAGTGATTTTTTATAAAATGAGTTGACAAATGAAAATTGATTGACCTGAAATATTTGGCTTAATAAATTTTCAAAATAAGGTTGTCTATTTTTAGGGTTTACCGTTTTTTCATCGGCAATAAATTCGTGTAATTCTGAGATCCGATTTTGGTAGACATAACTTAATGGGTTAAACCAACACACAATTTTTAGCAACTCAAAAAAGAGTAAATCTAAACTGTGCCATTGTTTCACGTGCACCAGTTCATGCCTGATGATTTGTTTGGTGTTTTTTAAATCCTTCCCTATAAAAATAGAATTGAAAAATGAAAATGCTATCGTGCTTTGGTTTATAGTAATTAACTTATAATTAGACTTTTTCTGCTTAGGGCTGGTTCTTGCCAACCAAATAATCTGTACCAATTTAGAAATAAATAAAGCGGTGGTTACAGCAATTCCTATGAGGTAAATCCAATAAGAGCTATCAAAATAAGTGGTAGAATTTTCTATATTTTGTGCTACAAAATTACTTGGGTTTAAAACCACTTCTGGCAATAATACGGTATACTCTTTCGGTATGTTTTCACGAATACCTCTAAACTCCATCCAAGGTAATAAATAGGCCAAAATTGAGGTTAGAATTAAATACGCTCTATTCCATTGGTAAAAAGTTTCTTTACGCAAAAAGAGGTCATAAACTGCTAAAAATGCAATTTGAATGATACCCACTTGTATAAAATAATTTAACATACTGCTATTTTTTATGGTTTTGTAATTCTTTTAAAATGAACTCTAAATCTTCTATATCCACCTCATTTTTCTTTACAAAAAACGATACCATACTTTTGAATGAACCTCCAAAATAGCCATCTACTAATTTTTGCATACTTTGTTTACTGTAACTTTCTTTTGTAATTAATGGATAATACTTATACCCTTTACCAAATACTTTGTGTGCTACAAACGCTTTGGTTTCTAAAATTCTAATTATGGTAGATACTGTATTATATGCTGGTTTAGGCTTTGGAAATTTTTCTATAACCTCTTTTACAGAACCCAATTCTAAATCCCATAAAATTTGCATGATCTGCTCTTCTGCCTTTGTCAACTGTTTACTCATTATTCAACTAATTTTTTAGTTCTACAATACAAATATAACTAAATATTTAGTTTAAACTAATTTTTTAGTTAAAAAATTCATCAAATCAATTCTTAAAACAATTAACTATCTTGCGCATTAATATTTATTTTATGGATATCTTTTTGTTAATTATGGGTTTCCTTCTAACCTTATTAGGCATTGCAGGATCTTTTTTACCTGTTTTACCAGGTCCAATTACAGGTTGGGCTGGATTATTACTACTACACTTAACTAGTGTAGTACCAATGAATTATACTTTTTTAGGTATTACTTTGGCAATTTCTATAATAATTTGGATACTCGATTATACCATTCCAGCAATGGGCACTAAAAAATTTGGAGGCAGTAAATATGGAGCTATAGGAACTACCATTGGTTTAATTATTGGTTTGGTTTCGCCTATTCCTTTAGGTTTTGTTATTGGTGCTTTTCTTGGTGCATTTATTGGAGAAATGATATACAATAGTAGAGATATTGGTAGAGCAGTCAAAGCTGCATTTGGTTCATTTTTAGGCTTTTTAGCATCTACAACCATTAAATTTATTATAAGCGTAGTTTTTGTGGGGCTCTTTATTTCTATAACTATAGACTACTGGCCATTTCATTAAAACATAAAAAAGAGCAGTTTTATTTTGGGTTTTATAGACTCAAAAAAGGGCTACCTCATAAAATCGTAGTAACTTTGTTATTTAAAACTTGAAAACATGTCGGCATTTAATATAAGGTTAGAAGTAATGCAAACGCTAGAGAAAAACATCGAAAGTTTTTTTAGTGATTTTTTAATAGCGCCAGAAAAAATATGGCAACCAACTGATTTTTTACCAAATCCACAAGGCAATTCGTTTATGGATGAGGTTACTGAAATTAGAGAAATTTCAAAAGACTTAGATAATGACTTTTGGATTTCTTTGGTTGGAGATATGGTTACAGAAGAGGCTTTGCCTACTTACGAATCATGGCTTATTGATGTAGTTGGTATTGACCAGCATGGAGAACAAGGAGATAACGGCTGGGCAAGATGGGTAAGACAGTGGACTGCAGAAGAAAACCGTCATGGTGATGTTTTAAACAAGTACATTTACTTATCTGGAAGGGTAAATATGCGCGAAGTAGAGATTACTACTCAACATTTAATTACTGATGGTTTTGACATTGGTACCTCAAGAGATCCTTATAAAAACTTTGTGTATACCAGTTTTCAAGAATTGGCTACTTATGTTTCGCACAATAACGTAGCAAAGATTGCTAAAAAAGCAGGAATGAAATCTTTGTCTAAAATGTGTAAAATTATTGCTGGTGACGAGATGCGCCATCACAAGGCTTATACCGAATTTGTTAGGCAAATTTTTGCAGTAGATCCAAGTGAAATGATGCTAGCCTATTTTCATATGATGAAGCATAAAATTACCATGCCAGCGATGCACTTGCGCGAATCTTTTGAGGCCAAAGGAACCTTGTTTGATCGATTTTCAGAGGTTGCTCAAAGGGCGGGAGTTTACACCAGCTTTGATTATGTAGATATTATTAAAAAATTAAACGATGCTTGGCAAATAGACAAGATGACTAATTTAAATCCTGAAGCTGAAAAAGCTAGAAACTATTTAATGAAGTTACCAGATAGGATGTATAGAATTGCCGAACGAATTGTTGTACCCGATACGCAACATCATTTTAAGTGGATGAATCCATTAACTTAATTCCATCTTTATAAATTTCAACTTGTTTATTTTTATACAAGTTTCCCAAGCCTTTTTTAAAGGCTTTTTTACTTAATCCTAATTTAAACTTTATATCTTCAGGTGTGCTTTTGTCTGTCAGTTCTAAAAAACCATCATTTTCGGCAATGGCATTTAAAATGATTTCTGTATTGGTAGCTATACTTTTTTGATAACCTATAGGCTCTAAAACCACATCAATCTTACCATCCTCTCTTATTTTTTTTACAAAGCCTTTGATTTGATCGCCGGGATGCACAACTTTATGGATATCTGAATTAAATATCAAACCCTTATACATATTGTTTACAATGGTATTGATACCAATTTCCGATTTTTTATACAGCAATAAGTCTACCTCATCTCCTTCTTTTACATCTATTTCGTCAAAAAATAAGAAGTCTTTTTCTTTACTCGAGCCTAATAACCTATTATTTTTCTCGTCTAAAAAAACAAAAACCAAATACCAATTTCCTTCTTCCATTCTTTCCGTTTGCTCTTCCCTTGGCACAAACAAATCTACAGGTAAGCCCCAATCCAAATAAGCTCCATAAGAGGTCGTTGCTTTTACTTCTAAAAAGGCAAAATGCTCCAATTCCACAGCAGGTTTTTGTAAAGTAGCTACTATTTTTTTATCTAGGTTTTTAAAAACAAAGGCATACACCTGCTCATCTATATATAATGAATCCGCTTCCAAATCATCAACCAACAATATTTCTTGGTGCTCTTTATCAGATAAAATATATCCTTCGTCTTCCTTTCTAACCACTTTTAATTGTTGTGTTTTACCTAGTTGCATTTCAAATATTTAGTAGTTACAAAAGTAAGCTTTAAAAAAATAACAAATTGTTTAAAACAAAAAAGTCTATCAAAAAAATGATAGACTTTTTTGTTAAACCTATATATACTAATTGGTTTCTAACAACGGTATGTCAACAGCCAATTCGGCATTAATTAAAGTTTCAATTTTGTTTTCTAACTGCATAAAACGAGCTGCCTTACCTGCAGGAAGAATTTTTTTAAACTTAGCATAATACTTTTTGCTTAATTTTAAAGCTTCCAATTTTTGGCTAAATGCAGCTTTCGTTAATTGATCTGCCTTTTCATTGGTTAAATTCTCGTAATTTTTGGCGTATTCTTTAATAATTGCAATACGCTTGTTTTGCACTCCATACATATTGCTTTGGTATTCGTTGTACAAGGGCCAAAAAGCATTACTTTCAGCATCTGTAAAGTCCATTGCTTCTGTAATTGCAGCTTTTTTCTCCACTTTAATAACATCTCTAGTCATTTCAGTAAAATCATCATCAGTTTGGGCGGTAATTTGCAAGCTAAACACACTTGCAAGTAGTAAAAGGGTAATTTTTTTCATCGATTTTAATTTAGTTTAATTTGTTTTAACAAATATACTATAAATCGAACAAAACCCATGGGATATTTTTTTTGAAATACACTACTGGGTACTGTTTATAAACTGAAATTCTATTTTTTGTGTTTCTGCAGAAATATGTGCGATTAAGCTTTTGCCTTGCTTAAAATACTTGATTTTTTTTGGAAAATCATTTTCTGGATTTTCGCAAACAAAACTATCTGTAGAAATATTAGTTACAAGAAAATTAGTTGGCTTTGGGTTTACACCAACCACTTCAAACACCCATTGAGATTTATTTTTATATAAACGCATATGCTCTTTAAACACCGTATCTTTATCTGCCAAGGTGCAGCCCAATCCAATATACTCTAATGAACTCTTCTTGCTCCAATTTTCAAATGTGGCATTTCCGGGTTTATCATTTACCCTTGTCCATTTCCCTAATAACCAATCAAAGTTTTCTTGGTCTTGATTGCTTGTTTCAAAAGACAGAAATAATATCCCGAGAAATACAAAAAATGTAGTTCTAATTTTCATTAATTCAATTATTTAAGGGTTGTTTGGATTGCTTTTTCTGCTAATGCAGACATCAAAATATACCCTTCTTTGCTCGCATGTACACCATCATAGCTATATTCCTTTTTCATGCCATTTCTTTTGTCTTTCATCTTGCTGTGGTAATCTAAATAGGTATGCCCTTCTACTTTAGCGTAGTTTTGTAAAGACTGGTTAATTTCTATAATTCTGTTTGCAGGAAAAGTCCCTTCTCGCCAAGGATAATCATAAACTGGTAAAATGGAAGAAATAACAACTTTAATATGGTGTTTTTGTGCCAATTCGGCCATAGAAAAAATATTATCGGTAATCATTTTATTGGTTGAAGCCCCAGTGTTTCCAGCCAAATCATTCGTTCCTGCTAAAATTACCACCACCTTTGGTTGTAAATCAATAACATCTTGCTTAAATCGCAATAGCATTTGCGGGGTGGTTTGTCCGCTAATTCCTCTATTGATATAGGGTTTACCATTAAAAAACTCAGGGTAGGTTTGACTCCAACCTTCTGTAATAGAATTTCCCATAAAAACCACTCTGTTTTCATTGGGCATTGGAGGTTTTAATTCGGCATTGGCATTTTGAAATTTTTGTAAGTTAGGCCAATCTTGAGCCAACACTTTATTTATTGTGAATAATAAAAATAACACAGTAACAAATTTAATTTTAGACATTGATTTTATACCTTTAGAAATATCTCTTTTTTGATAAAAATAAGCTTTTTAACAACTAAAACAGATACTTACCCTAAGTAACTTTTATTAAACTAACAAAATAATCCCAAATCAAAAAGTTCAAAAATTAATTTATGTAGATTTTAGATTTGGTAAAATTATTGCAACAACTACTGGCTTTGTTTTTTTAAAAATTAATCATACTTACTTTACTTCTAGCTTGTAGTTAAAAATAGGGATATCTAAACCTACTATAAAACGCCAACGGGTATAATCTATTTCGGCTTGAGAACTATTAGGATAGTCTGGTTCAGGACTTATTACACTCTCTCTGTGGCTAAAACCTGAATTTCCTGTAGAGTAGGTTACCCCCAATACTATATGTCCCCATTTTAATTTAAGATCTACCCCACTCGCTAAGTGAAAAAAATTGGCATTTAGATCTATACCTTTGGATGACTCGTAATCTACATCAAAAATATTAGTGTTTTTATCTATTGCAGAAAAATCAGTTGAAAAACTACCAAAAGCTTTATAAGTATCGCTTATATAAAATTCGGCGCCAAGCCCAAAATTAAGAACAGCTCTTCTTTCTTCGGTAAACTGAAATCTTGTTTCACCAGTAATTGGGTCTAACTCATTTGGTATAGTTAATCTATCATAAATAGGAACACTATTGTGCCAATCTAACTTTAAATGGAGCTTACTTCGCTTTAGCGGAATTCCAGCTCCAACGGAAATTCCCAATGGTTCTTTTCTAGTAGCCTCTAAGTCATCATACTTATAAAATTCAAAAATGTCATTCGTACTATCTGTAACCGATAAATAATCTTGGTAAGTAAAACGGCCATTGCTTACTATTTCCCAATAAGGCAAGTCTATATTAATACCCAATTCAATTTTTGGAAGTTTATATGCTAATCCTATTTTAAAAAACATTCCGTAAGATTTCTGGCTATAGGAAACTTCATTATTATACAAATCAACCTGTTCATTAGTAGCTAAACCTGCATAGCGTAAATTGTTACTTGCACCGGAGCTATACACCGAAAAGAATGTAGAAACTCCAATGCTTAAATTTTCTTTTAATAATTTGCCCCAAGTTAAACCAAACCATTCATCGGTAGTACGATTTTTTAAATTTACATCACTAACAAATCGTTCATAATTATTATTTGAATTTGTATCGTAAGATAATTCGTTTAAATAGTTTAAATCCACACTGGTTCTTGTTCTAGACAAAAAAGAATAAGCAAAATGATGGTTTTTTAACTTTTTTACAGAAAATGTACCAGCCACCATACTAGGTACTCCCTGAAAGTTAGAAGAGTTTAATCTTTGCTCTAGTCCAAAAGCATTTTTTACTGTATATTGATTGAGTTGGTAACCTTTCGCGTTGATAGAGAATACCGGGTTTTCCACCAAAGCAATTCGTGCAGGATTGTAATAGGTAAGTCCTAAATCATCAACACTACCCGTTACATTACCACTTAATAATATGGATTTATTACCAAAGTTTTCTAGATTGTAATTACTCTGACCAAAAGTCAAACCAGGTAGTGCTAACAGTAATAAAAAAATCAATCTCATTTACAAACCATTCACATGAAAACCAGTTATAAAATCCTGTATCTTTTTCATAGTTCTTATTTCAAACGAATTTACAAATAATGTTGGAATGTATTTAAAGGCTTAGAAAGTTTACTCTTTGATTAACTTTTTAACCGTATATCCTTTAGCTTCTAAATGTTTTACTATAGCAAATTTGTAAGCTGTTCCGGCGTGATCATTTCCAATTGAAATTTTCATAATCTAATTAAAGGTATATAATTCGTTAATTGCCATTAACTATGGCCTTGTTTATAAACTGTAAAGGTACAAAATGGCTCTTAATAATACAGTTAAAAGCCTCATAATTACCTATGTTAACTCATTTTCAAAAGGTTAGGTTTTACAATAGTTTTACCTTAACTAAACAATGAAGTAAAACACTGTTTATAATTTTTAAAATAGTATTAATTAATTGTTAATATCTATTGATTACTTTTTGAAACTTTTATTTTTAAATCTCAAT
>JAUIAA010000020.1 GCA_030425715.1 Bacteroidia bacterium
ATAGAAAAACTAAATCAACGAGATTTAGAAACCATGAATTATTTAATCTATCGATGTGCTGAAATGCATATGCGGCATATTCAAAATTCTGGAGATGCTTTTGAGTTAGGCTCCTCAAGACCTTTAGATTTTGGGCATTGGTCTGCCCATAAATTAGAGCAACTTTCTAACTTTAAAATAAGGCATGGCGAAGCGGTTGCTGTAGGAATTGCATTAGATAGTACCTACTCTTTTTTAATGGGTTGGATGGATGAGAAATCCTTACAGCGCATCCTCAATGTTATATTACAGTTAGGGTTTTCCATTTGCTACAAAGAATTCGATAAAAATGTTTTAACCGGCTTACAAGAATTTAGAGAACATCTTGGAGGGCAACTTACCATCATGCTTTTAAAAGAATTAGGATGTGGATTTGAAGTAAATGAAATAAACGATGCATTGGTTTTACAATCTATTGACTATTTAAATAAATACGCCGTTCAAAAACACGTGTCCCTATGAATATATGTCGAAATGCACATTTAAGTTATTGCACCAATATCCATCCGGGAGAAACATGGAACCAAGTTTTTAAAAGCTTAAAAGATTATACAATTTTTGTAAAAAAAGAATTTAGCCCAAATACCCCGTTTGGAATAGGTTTACGGCTATCAAAATTGGCTGCCACAGAATTATTACAACATAACAATTTACAAAAATTTAAAAAATGGTTAGACCAAAATCAGTTGTATGTATTTACTTTAAATGGTTTCCCTTATGGGGAATTTCATAACGTAGTGATTAAAGACTTGGTGCATCAACCCGATTGGACTACCAAAGAAAGGTTAAACTACACCAAAGATTTAATGCGAATTTTGGCTTATTTACTACCAGATGGTATGGATGGAGGAGTATCGACTTCTCCTATCTCTTATAAATATTGGTTTACAATAGAAGCTGATAAAAATATTGCAAAAGAAAAAGCTTGTTACCATATAATTGAAATTGTTTTAGAACTAATTGAAATTCAAAAATCTACAGGTAAATTATTGCACTTAGATATCGAACCAGAACCAGATGGTTTTTTAGAAAATACCCAAGAAGTAATTGATTATTTTAAGGATTACTTGCTAAAGTTTGGTGCGAAAAAAATTCAAGAAACTGTAAACTGTTCTATTGAGACCGCAAAAAATTATATTCTTAATCACATCCAAATTTGTTATGATGTTTGCCACTTTGCCTTAGCTTATGAGAAACCAAAAGAAGTAATAGATGCTTTTTCAAAAAATGGAATTAAAGTTGGTAAAATACAAATTAGCGCTGCATTAAAATGTAAAAAATCTATAGACATAGCTATTGAAAATCAAATACAGTCTATAAAACAATTTGATGAGCCCACCTATTTACATCAAGCAGTTGTTCAATTAAATAATGGGTCTCTACTTCATTATCCTGATTTAGATCAAGGATTAAAAGCTATGCAAGAGCCTAATTTTAAAGAAATAAGAACACATTACCATGTACCCGTTTTTATAAATAGCTTTGAAATATTACAATCTACACAAAGTGAAATTATAGAAGCACTAAACTATTGGAAAGAAAACAAATTTACCAACCATTTAGAAGTAGAAACTTATACTTGGAACGTTTTGCCAAAAGAATTACAAACCAATATTACCGATTCTATTATTAGAGAATTAAATTGGGTAAAAACCATAATTCAAAACTAAAATGAAGCAAACGGTTGTTATAAATGTTGTAGGTTTATCTAGCTCATTATTGCAAGATGAAAGCTTATTTTTAACACAATGGATAAAATCTAAACAAATCACTAAAATAAAGCCAATGCTTCCAGCAGTTACTTGTGCTGTTCAATCAACTTATTTAACAGGAAAATGGCCAAGTGAACACGGAATTGTAGGCAATGGCTGGTATTTTAAGGAGGAATGCGAAGTGAAACTTTGGAGGCAATCCAATCACTTAGTGGAAGCCTCAAAAATATGGGATGAGGCCAAAGCAAAAGACCCTAACTTTACCTGCTCCAGTATGTTTTGGTGGTACAATATGTATTCGAATGCCGATTTCACTGTAACTCCAAGACCGCAATACAGAGCCGACGGACAAAAAAAACCGGACTGTTATTCCAATCCGCCAGAGTTACGAGACCGATTGCAAAATGAGCTAGGTACTTTTCCGCTTTTTAATTTTTGGGGACCAAATACCAGTATCAAATCTACCCAGTGGATTGCCAATGCCTCAAAATTGGTACACAATTGGCACGAACCTACACTGCAATTAATTTATTTACCGCATCTAGATTATGTGCTGCAAAAACACAACAACCAAAAAATCATTGCAAAAGATGTAAAAGAAATTGATGATGTTTGCAAAGATTTAATTTATTTTTATGAAGCCAAAGGCATCACACCAATTGTTTTATCGGAATATGGTATCAACCCTGTAAAAGCACCAATCCACATCAATAGAATATTGAGAAAGCATGGGTACATCAAAATTCGAACAGAAAATAACTTAGAACTTTTGGATGCTGGAATAAGCACAGCTTTTGCTGTAGCAGATCATCAAATAGCACATATTTATATCAGCGACAAAAGCACATTGAAAGATGTAGCTTCAATTCTGTCCCAAATACCTGAGATAGATTTAATTTTAGACAAAGAAGTACAAAAAAAATACCATCTGAATCATTCTAGGTCTGGAGATATAGTAGTTGTTGCCAAACCTGAATTTTGGTTTACTTATTACTATTGGTTAGGCGATAAAAAAGCACCTGATTTTGCTAGGATGGTAGATATTCATAAAAAGCCAGGCTATGATCCTGTTGAGTTATTTACCGACCCAAAGAAAAAAATGATGATGGGTAGAATTCTATGGAAACTATTGTGCAAAAAATTAGGTTTTAGAACCTTATTAAATGTGATACCTTTAGACGCAACTTTGGTAAAAGGGTCGCATGGAGCGATAAATATTGAAGAGAAATACTACCCAGTAGTTATTCATCCTCAAAAAACCAAAACAAACGAAAAACTAAACCCAACAGATATTTACCCATTAATCATGGATGAAATATTTAATTAAAACACTACAAATGAAAATTTTAAAAAACTTTTTAAGTATTATTTGCTTCGTTCTATTTCTAACTTCTTGTCAAAAAGAAACACCTAAAGTATTGATTTTTAGTAAGACAGAAGGATTTAGGCATGGTTCTATTGAAACAGGGGTCAAAGCTATTGAAAAATTGGGGCACGAAAATAATTTTGAGGTAGTACATACAGAAGATGCCACTAATTTTAGAGAAGAAAATTTAAAACAATACGCTGCAGTAATTTTTTTAAATACCACAGGTGACGTTTTAAATGCAGAGCAGCAAGCTGATTTTGAAAGGTATATACAAGCTGGTGGTGGCTTTGTAGGAGTGCATGCAGCTACAGATACCGAATATGATTGGCATTGGTATAACCAATTGGTTGGAGCCTATTTTAAAGACCATCCACATATTCAAAAAGCAACTTTACAAGTTTTAGATAAAAACCATGCTTCTACTTCTTTTATGCAGGATACTTTTGAAAAAGAAGACGAGTGGTATAATTTTAAGGACATCAACCCAGATATTCATGTTTTAATTAAAATTGACGAAAAAAGTTATGAAGGAGGAAAGAATGGAGAAAATCATCCAATTTCTTGGTACCATAATTATGATGGTGGAAGATCTTTTTACACAGAAATGGGGCATACTATAGAAACCTATCAGGATGCTAATTTTTTAAACCATCTTTTAGGAGGTATAAATTATGCTATTGGAAATAACAACTTAGATTATAGTTTAGCCACATCAAAACGTGTGCCTCAAGCCAATCGATTTGAAAGAACCGTTTTAGATTTGAATCTTAACGAACCGATGGAATTGGATGAATTGCCTAACCGAGGAATTTTATTTGTAGAAAGAAGAGGTGCTATTAAGCTTTATGACTTTAAGGAAGAAAAAACAAAAACCATAGCTCAGTTAGACCTTTTTTACGGTAATGAAGACGGACTTTTAGGTTTAGCCGTAGACCCACATTACGAAAAAAACAATTGGGTTTATTTTTTCTATGCCGACCCTGAAAAACATGAGCAACGCATCTCTAGATTTGATTTGGTAGGGGATAATCTAGTCTTAGCATCTGAAAAAATACTGCTAACCATTCCAGCTATTAGAGCATGTTGCCATAGTGGTGGCTCTTTAGAATTTGGTCCAGATGGCAATCTTTTTATCACTACCGGTGATAATACCAATCCTTTTGAATCTGCTGGGTTTGCACCGATAGACGAAAGACCCAATCGCGATTCTTTTGATGCGCAGAAATCTGCCGCAAACACCAATGATTTAAGAGGGAAAATACTTAGAATCAAACCCGAAGATGATGGTACTTATTCTATCCCAGAAGGAAACCTATTTCCAGAAGGAACCCCTAAAACACGTCCAGAAATATACATAATGGGCTGCCGTAATCCCTTTCGTATGTCTATTGATAGTAAAACCAAATATGTATATTGGGGTGATGTTGGCCCTGATGCTGGAAAGGGAAAACCAGATCGTGGCCCCAAAGGAATGGGAGAGTTTAACCAAGCAAGAACCGCGGGAAATTGGGGCTGGCCTTATACGCGTGGCAATAACCAAGCTTATAATGACTTTAATTTTACCACCAATGTTTCTGGTGCTAAATTTGACCCAAATCATCTGATAAATAATTCACCGTACAATACAGGAATAGAAGAATTACCTCCAGCAAAGGAATCTATAATTTGGTATTCATATGATAAATCTGAAGAATTTCCTTGGTTGGGAAAAGGTGGGGTAAACCCTATGGCTGGTCCTGTTTTTCATAGCTCTGATTATCCCAATGCGAAACAAACTTTTCCAAAATATTATGAAAACAAATTATTTGTATACGAATGGATGCGGGATTGGATCTATGTAGTTACACTAGACGAAAACTACAATTATAAAAGTGCAGAACCATTTATGCCAGATGTGGAATTTTCACATCCTATGGACATGATTTTTGGTTCTGACGGAAATATGTACGTTCTGGAGTACGGCCAAAAATGGAACGCACAAAACTTAGATGCACGATTAAATAGAATTACCTATGTTAGCAATAATAGAGCTCCTATTGCAAAAATAGAAACGGATAAAGTGGTTGGAGGCACGCCCTTAACCGTTCACTTTTCGGCAGCCAAATCACAAGATTATGATTATGATAAACTATCTTATCAATGGTTTTTTACGGATAAAAATGTACAATCAACAGCATTAGAAACTGATTTTACCTTTGAAAACCCAGGTGTTTACGAAGTGGTTTTAAAAGTAACCGATAGCAAAGGAAATACCAACGAAACCAAAACCAAAATAATGGTAGGAAATGATACTCCTGAAATCACTATTGATATTGACCCAAATAACACCGCTTTTTGGGATCACAAAAAGGTTAACTATAAAGTTTCTGTTAACGATAAACAAGATGGCGCAACCCAAGATGGTAGCATTAATGCCAATGATGTAAAAGTTACTTTAACTTATATTCCGCAAGGAAAAGACATGGTAAAGGCTACGGTTGGTCATCAAAAAAGTACGATTCCATCTGGGAAAATAATTATTGACAACTCCGATTGTAAAGCTTGTCATGCAGAAAATGAAAAGGTAAATGGTCCAAGCTATTTGGATATTGCAAGCAAATATTCTCAAAAAGATCTTGGTTATTTGGTAAGTAAGGTAATCAAAGGTGGTGCAGGAGTTTGGGGAGAAAGTCCAATGTCTGCCCATCCACAATTATCCTCAAAAGAGGTAGAAGAAGTGATTCAATATATTTTATCTTTAAAAGCACCTCAAGGTAAAAATACCAAATCCCTTCCATTAAGTGGAGAAATTATTTTTAATGACCATACTGGAGACGAAAACGAAGGAATTTATGTGCTTATGGCATCCTACACGGATAAAGGAAGTGAAGGACAACCAGATTCAGAATTAAATGTTAGTGAACAAATCATTTTTCAAACTCCAAAACTAGAAGCCGAAAATGCCGATGAAAAAAGTCCCGAAATAAGTGCCTGGGACAGAGATGATATGACCATTATTGGATCAATTGTAAATGATTCTTATTTGCGATTTAACCAACAAAAGTTAAACGACTTAGAGAGTGTAAAACTGGCAGTATTTTATCCATCTAACTATCCTTTTTATGGTTGGGTAGAAGTTAGGGAGGGTAGCTCAGATGGCAATCTAATTGGAAAATCAAGACCAACTGCTTATCGAGATAATGGAGAAGGCGGTCAAAAATTCATTACTATTCCTGTACAACCAACTAAAGATGTTGCCGATTTATTTTTGGTATTTAAAAATGATAAAGATCCTAAACAATTTATTGCCAATGCAGATTGGATATTATTAAATTATAAGCATTAATATCCTTAAAAAATATATCGTTATTTAGATATGGTTGTACTTAAAAAAAAATCTTGGTTTATTTTAATATTTTGTTTCTGCTGCGCTATCTCAATTGCACAAAATAGCAGCCAAAAAGACAATCATCCTAATGAAAAAATATATCTACATTTTGATAAACCCTATTATAGCTCAGGTGAAGATATTTGGTTTTCTGCGTATTTATTAAGTGCTGTTTCATTGCAACCTAACACCTTGAGTAAGCTTATTTATGTAGATATTATTAGTCCTCAGCAAAATGTCTTAGAGACCAAAAATATTCAAATAAATGATGATGGATTAGGATCCGGTAGTTTTAAGTTACCGCTTTCTTATACAACTGGCGAATACACTATAAGAGCTTACACTAATTTTATGAGAAATTTTGAAGCCGATTATTTCTTTACTAAAAAAGTGCTCATATTTTCTACAAACAGTAAAAATATTGATTTTAACTCACTTGAATCATCTGTTAAGACAAACAACACATCAAAACCAGATGTGCAATTCTTTCCTGAAGGAGGGAACTTGGTTACAAACCTGATAAACAGAATTGGATTTAAGGCTATTGACCATAAAGGCAACAGCATTTCCATTACTGGGAAAATTAAAGACTCTAACGGAGCTACCATTGTAAATATGTCAACCGTAAAATTTGGATTAGGGGTATTTGTATTAATTCCAAGGATTAATGAAACATATATAGCAGAGATTGATTATAATGGCCAAATTTTTACATATGTCTTACCAAAAGGTATAAAATCAGGAGTAGTAATGCAAGTTAAAGAGTTGGATGAATTTTTTAAAGCTTCTTTTGAATCCTCATTAGAAAATGGCATGAAAAACTTAGAATTTAGAGTGACCCAAAATGGTATTTTAAAAAGTTCACAAATTATTTCTAGCGCTAACCCTAAAGCTATTGTCAATGTTCCAAAAAGTATATTAAATGATGGTGTTGCTCAGTTTACTCTAATCAACTCTCAAAAAGAAATAACCAATGAGCGGCTTGTTTTTGTACAAAAAAACGATTCGAGCAATATTACAATCGAAACTAAAAAAAAATCTTATGGCAGAAGAGAATTAGTTGATTTAATAATATCTACTAAAGATAAAACCTGGGATAAGGCAAATTTTTCTGTAGCGGTTACAGACTATGACATTGTTGAGCCTAATCCTTCCGATATTAATATCAAATCTTATTTATTACTAAGCTCAGAAATAATGGGGCATATTGAGCAACCTAACTATTATTTCCAATCTCCTAGTCCTAGAAAAAAAAGATTGTTGGACTTACTTATGATGACTCAAGGTTGGCGAAAATATAAGTGGTCTGTTGATGAATTTGTAAATCCAAAGAGTCTTTCTTTTCCACCAGAATTAGGAAAGCATTTTAGAGGTAAAATTAAAAGCATTCACAACTATTCTAAAAATGTAAATGCAAAAGTTTCTCTTTTTTATAAAAACAGGTTTGATATAGGACAAGTAGAATCAAAAACTTTTAATAATGGTAGTTTTGATTTTGGTCCTTTTGATTTTCCAGATACCACATCTGTTATTATTCAAGCCACAAATACATTTACCAAAAAGGGGGAGAAAAAAGAGACTATTACCCGTGATTTTCATATAGAATTAGAACCGTTTAAGACCCCAAGTACAAATGGAATAACTCAAAATTCCAATTGGATAAATAATGAGGTTTTTCATAGGTACTTTAGTCGTTCTCAAGATATACAACATATAGATTCTGCCTATGCCATTGCAAATGGATTTATCATACTAGACGAAGTTGAACTTAATCCTGTGAAAGCAAAAAGGATTAAAAGCAAATTTTCCAATCGTCAAATCATTTATTCAAGACCTTCTTATAGAGTTGACTTTGACAAAATTCCAATTTTACCCAGTGAAAATATTTTATCTGCCTTAGAAGGTAGAATTCCTGGAGGACTAACTAGAGGAGTAAATACTTATTATGGTAATAAAGAACCCCTCTATTTAGTGGATGGAATTCCCGTTGGAGATATCTCTGGAATAACAGCAATACCTATTATAAATATTAGTTTTGTTGATGTGGTGAAAGGCCCTGCTGCAGCTATATATGGCTCAAGAGCCGCGAATGGAGTTGTAGCGGTTTACACCAAACGTGCTGACGAAGTTGTTCAAACAGAAAATTTAATACCAAAAGAGAAAAAAGGTATTCTTAATATTCTATATCCTGGTAATCATCAAGTAAAAGAGTTTTATCAACCAAAATACGACACTAAAAAACCAGAACACAACAAATTAGACTACCGTTCAACCATTAGTTGGTCACCAATTGTAAAATTAGATACAACAAAAAAAGCTAGAATTCAATTTTATACTGCTGATATTCCAACAATATATAGAATAGATATTCAGGGAATTACCTCATTAGGACAACCTATTGTTAAACAATTGTTTATCAATGTTGAATAAAAAAGTGCAGATTCTCCAACCTGCACTTTTTCAACTCAAATCAATATAAAACTAATCACTCAATGAATTTATCCAAGCAGCTATTTTTAGCGCTTCTTCTTTTGGTACCTGAGGCATTGGCGCCATTGGCGTTGCGTATTCAGGCCAGTTTTTAGGTTGCGGATTATAAATTAATTCCACAATTTGTTCGTTGGTATATTTTCTTTTGGCTATCTCTTGAAACGATGGACCAATCACTCTTTTACTTTTGTTATGACAAGCTATACAGGTATTATTTGTCAATAATGGGGCTACCTCTTCATCGGTTAATATTTTCGCTTTCGCGGAATTTTTTGCCGCTACTGATTTTTTCGAAACAGTTTTCTTTTTTACTTTTTTGGGTGTTCTTTTTGTAGATAGCTCTGATGCATTTAATTTCATTCCATCAGGAATCGCATTTAAAGTATAATAGAATGTAGGATGTAACGTTTGAAATTGCTCCTCTTTAGATTTCACCCCGTGCAAAGTAATTTCATGCACATAAAAAGGACGTAAATTATCCGTTACCAACCTTACTTTTAATCCATCTTCACTAATTTTTAAACCTTTGAATTTTATACTTTCAATATTGGTTTACGGGCTACCATAAGCTGCATGGTATTTATAAATATAGCTTTTGCCAATATAGGCATCTAAATTGTCGGCAGTAGATTTATCTACAGGTTTGGTAAACTCAATTTCAAAACCATCAGGCATGGCTTTTACATTTTTCATCTCAAACGGAACTTCCCCTGTCCAAGTTACAAATTGCAAACCGGAATTGGTAGTTCCTGCAGAACCCCAACCACGATTGGTCTCTCCAACAAACAAATTGCCTTCTTGATCAAAATCCATACGCATTACGCCCGATTGAAACCCAGAACGAAACTCAAAAGCAACACCCTGATATGCTCCTTTCACTTTTTCCAATACTACACGCATAATTTTACTTTGTCCCATATCTCCAACCAATATCTGATTTTCAAAAGGTCCAAATTTTCCTTGGGTTTTATCTACTTTTATTTCAGAATTTGAGATTCCCAAAATACCATGGGGTAAAATAACTGCTGGCAGTACCATTTCGGGAAAGTGTTCTTTCATTTCATGTAAAAAATCAGGATCTTTTTCATCCATAATATTTTCAGGTTTGATAAATCTGCCATTCTTTTTCTCTCTTCTAATATCAATATGGCTATAAAATTCTTCTTCAGTCATTTTTACTGGCGAATTTTCTAAACCTGTCCATTTTAGTCCTGCCGGATGCGCTGTAAATACACCTTTTGGCAAATGCCAAATGCCTCCAGACCCAACCCAATCCCCTTGATTATCGGTATAAAACAATTCTCCATCAATCATTCCATACCCCGCAGGAGAACGCATTCCTGTTGCCCAAGGCTCCATTTTTCCATCTTCGGTAATATGCATGGTCCAACCTCTCATAGGTACTTTACTAATTCCTCTCCACCATTCTTCATCTCCAAAAGCTACGTTAGCCGTAACAAAAAACGAATTATCCGGTGCCAATACTGGTCCAAAAGAATATTCGTGGTAATGTGTGGAAAGTGGCCAGGCATAAATGGTTTGATACACATCGGCAATTCCATCACCATCTGTATCTTCTAATTTGGTCAACTCTCCTCTTTGGGCGGTATATAAAGCACCATCTTTATACGCCAAACCTAAAGGCTCATGTAATCCACTTGCAAATTTTTTAAACACCGCTTTTGTACCATTAGCCATGGTTGGATTTTCAATTACCCAAACATCACCTCTTCGGGTGCATACTGCTATACTTCCGTTAGGTAATGCCAATACGCCACCTCCTTCTACTTTTACTCCTTCTGGTGTAGGAACCTTCGTTATTCTATAATAATTTTCTTCGGTTGGTTGTTGCGCTTGGATAAAATTTATCCCCAACAAAACTGCAACTACACAAACAATATTTTTTATGTTTAAAATCTTCATAGCGCTTACCAAATTACTTCATATTTAACTTGATTTCCATCTAATGGTAAAACCAATTCTGTTTGTCCATTTACTTCTCTAACCATTGGCGTTTGTCCAGAAAGCATGTTGATATAATATTCAAAATCTCCTATGACATAGGAGCCATTTTGCATTTTTTTTACGTTTCCAGATGCTAGTTTTAAATACCAATTATCAAGGTTCTTCTCAGAAAAACTCACTTCTTGTAACCAAGAATTTCCATCCATACTTGGTATTATTTTGTTTTCAATACGTACGCCTTTATAACTATGTTTAAATATTGGCAAACCTGTTTTTGTGTCTATAGTATAACCATTTGGTTTGAAATCTGGTAGTGCTCCTTTTTCAGGAAATGCCTCCTTTTGATCTTTCAGTTGAGCAATTGCTTGATTTAAAAATGTCCATTGTACTGCTCCTTTGGGTTTAAAGGAACCATTACCTCTACTATGCCACATTGGGGTAGCATCTACAAAGTCACCTCTCCAAGCCCCAATCATGTTAGCCGAACTTAAATCGTAAACATAATTCAATCCATTTGGTGTACCAACACCAATAGTATGCGATAATCGTTTTCCATTTCCATTAAAATCTACAAAAGCTCTTAACATTCTAGGGGTGTTTTCTGCATGGACATATATGGGAGAAACTTCAGAAATATTTGGAGGATAGGAATCATAACTATGAAACTTTACAGGGTTGGTAGCCGATGTACTTATCGTCATACCTAATCTTGGAGCTCGCCAACCTGCAGATTTGATATTGGTCAATTTAAAATGATGGCTTCCTTTGGTTAAATGTATTTTTTTATTGGCATCTCCTTGTGCATCTGGGGAATTAATTTTTATCCACTCTTTCCCATCTAATTCGAAAGCAATTCCACCAGTGTACCCAATTTCAAAATTGTAGTCCTCTTCTTCCTCTATGTTTATATCTCCCTGGTAAACAATACCATAATTATCTTCTTCTCCTGTTTTTAAAACATTTATTTTAGGTGTTTTCCCTTGCGAAGTAGGCTTTGCATTTTCTAAATCTTCTAATCCTTTAAAATTACCTTGAAAAGCAGTATAACTTAAGTTATTCATGCTTATCGAAGCATCTTTTAGCAACTGGTATTTGATGTTTCTAAAAGCGACTGGGCCGTGATCTCCTTGAATCATTAATGGCCCCGAAGTAGTTTCTTGCTTCGAAATCTGACCTCCCGTATAAAGTGGAACTTCTACATTACTATGAATGGTTACACCATTCAAAACCACCGAAACAAATTTTGCATTGGCAATCTTATTCCCATTTTCGTCAAATTTTGGAGCTTGAAAATGTATGTGTAATTTTTGCCATAAACCTGGAGCTTTAGATGGGTTACTCGTTGGAGCAATCCCTCTAAACATTACTTCAGGATTTTTCTCCCAATTACGGTAAATCCCTCCTATATCAGAAAATTTTGGGTTTCTTACTCCCCAACTATCCAATAATTGCAATTCATATCGTCCTTGTAAATAAATACCCGAATTAGACCCTTTGGGTATCATTACCTCCAAATCCAATTTAATATCACCATGCTCCCATTTAGTCAACAAGGCATCTTTTTGCTTTTCGTTTGGGTTGTTTAGTAAAATTCCTGTACCTGTGCTAAAGGAGATAGCCTTAGGCTGCGTAGTTTCTTTCTTTTTTTTCTTTCGTCTCTTTTTTGATGTATCCGATTTTTGAATTTCGCGTACATCAATATTTCTATCCATTTCAATGGATCCAACTATTTGCCAATTTCCAGCCTGCGGCTGAAAACTACTCATATCTACTAATGCTTCTTGCACTTGAGCATTTGCATGTATTGCAAATAAAACAAAAAGTGCAATTAAAAAATTTTTCATCAACTTAGATTTATTTCCAAAAGGAAGCTAAAACTAACTATAATATCAAAAAGATATTCATTTTTTAGATGAATAGCAAAGCAACTAGGCTGTTTAAATAATTTTAATATTATTCCATAGCATAATTACCAAAGCAATGACTTAAAAAAGCCTCCAGATTTGTGCTACCAAAAATGTTACTACTAAGCCTAAAATCACTGGCATTAATGTGGCAACAACTGTCCATTTTACACTTTTGGTTTCCTTATAAATGGTATAAATTGTTGTGCTACAAGGGTTATGTAACAAACTGAATAACATTAAATTAATTGCTGTAAGAAGTGTCCAACCACCTGCTTTTAAAATATCTCCAGTAGCATTTACTGAATCTAACTCAAACATTACCCCTGCGCCTGCACCCATATGTGCACCGGTAACCAATACAGTAAGCATTAAAATGGTTGGAATAACGATTTCATTGGCTGGTATGGCAACGATATAAGCCAACAAAATCACCCCATTTAAACCTAACAAAAAACCAAAACCATCCATAAAGTCAATCATCCAATAAGCAATACTTTCATTACCAATTTGAATATTTGAAATTAACCAAATCACTGCACCTGCAGGTGCTGCGAAAACCATGGCTCGCCATAATACAATTAAAGTTCTGTCGATTAGAGAAGTATAAATTGTTTTCCAAAATCTTGGTGGTCGATAAGGTGGCAGTTCCAAATTAAAGGTAGAAACTTCACCTCTGAGTAAAGTTCTAGACAAAACCCAAGAGCTAAAAAACATAAAAAATATTCCTAAAATAGCAATACCGATAACCGCTCCTACTGACGCCACACCTGACAAATAATCGGGTACAACCGCACCAATAAAAATAGTAGCAATTAAAATTTGTGTAGGCCATCTACCATTACACAATGAAAAATTATTGGTAATAATTGCAATTAATCGTTCTCTCGGACTGTCAATAATTCTTGTAGCGACAACACCTGCAGCATTACAGCCAAAACCCATACTCATAGTCAACGCTTGTTTGCCGTGAGCTCCTGATTTTTTAAACAGATAATCTAAATTAAATGCTACTCGTGGCAAGTATCCAAAATCTTCTAATAAGGTGAAAAGTGGGAAAAATATGGCCATGGGAGGTAGCATTACGGCAATTACCCATGCCAAAGCCAAATAAACACCATCAATTAAAAAGCCACTTAACCACCAGGGAAAGTTTGCCGCATTGGCTCCAGATTTTAAAAGTGGATGAATTTTATCTAACAACAAATTAGCAAGCATGGAAGATGGGTAATTTGCACCAATAATGGTTAACCAAAGTATTACCCCTAATATGAAAAACATAATGGGAAATCCCCAAGTTTTACTGGTAACAATTTGATCTATTTTTGCGTCTAATTTGGTATGCCTTGTTTTATTTTCAGTTTTTACTGCCGTTTCTACAATATCAGCAGCATCTGCATAAATTCCCTCCGTAAGGTTATCGTGAAAATCATCTCCAATTTCCCAACGCAAATCATTAGATAATGCAATAATATTTT
>JAUIAA010000315.1 GCA_030425715.1 Bacteroidia bacterium
AAAAATACCCCAAAAGTATAAAGTTCATGCGGCTTTAGAGCGTGCAAAAAACTATTCAAAAGCCGACAGCACATCGATTATTACTTATGTTTTACAAGACCTAATTGAGGATAGAGATAACCGTGCTTATTTAGATGAATTGTATTACCAAGCAGGTTTGATTGCCCAAAAAAATGGCAACCTTGAAAATGCCAACTATTTTTACCGCAGTTCTGTTTTTTATAATAAAACCAAACCGTTTCAAAAAAGTCTTTCGTATGAAAAATTAGGAGATTTATATTTCGATAAATCTGAATTTGAAACTGCAGGTGCTTATTACGATAGTGTTTTAGCTATCCCTAAATTAGACCAAAACACCAAAAGAATGCGTAAAATTATTCGTAAAAACGAAAGCTTAAACGATGTGATTTATTACGAGAATATTGTAAAAAGAAATGACAGTATTTTAACGCTAACAAAAATGCCCGAAATAGAACAAAAAATATATTTTGAAAAATATATAGAGGCACTAAAAATTAAAGATCTAGCCGAAAAGGAAAGATTAGAAAACATCAAAGCCAATACGGGTGGTTTAGGTACTAATGAACTTTTAAGTAGAGCCAACCCTGCAATGGACAATAATACTGGTAGTAGTTTTTACTTTTACAATACACAATCTGTTGGTTTTGGAAAACAAGAATTTAAAAATATATATGGCAACCGCCCATTAACCGATAATTGGTTAATTTCTGGAGTTAGTGGAGAAAC
Organism: Bacteroidia bacterium; assembly: GCA_030425715.1. Taxonomy (GTDB): domain Bacteria; phylum Bacteroidota; class Bacteroidia; order Flavobacteriales; family Flavobacteriaceae; genus Lutimonas. The sequence continues at coordinate 748 of JAUIAA010000315.1, forward strand.
CAGAGCCGATATAACTGGAACCGATAAAAATCTCGCCTTGAGCGACTCCTTAAAATATGACATCCATTTTTATATGGATCAAATACCTGTATCGGCTAATAAAATTGATAGTATTTTCAACCAAAGAAGTGATGCCTATTACAATTTAGGTCTTATTTATAAAGAACAGTTTAAAGAATATGATCTTGCTACGCTAAATTTTGAAACCTACTTAAAAAATAAACCCAAAGAAAATTTAATCCTCCCTACCAAATATCATTTGTACAAATCCTATGCAAATTTTAACGATAATTTGAGCAATAAATACCGTGATGAAATCGTTATGGAGTATCCAGATTCTCGCTATGCAGAAATCATTCAAAATCCAAGAGACATATTGGATAATCAAAATGACGAAGAGAGTCCAGAATACATTTACAAAAATGCCTTTGTTTGCTATGAAGATGGTGATTATACTTGGGCTTTAAAGAATGTAAACGACGGTTTAGAAAAATTCAAAGGACTGGAAATAGAAGCCAAGTTTGAGCTGTTAAATGCTTTTCTTCTATACAAAACAAAAGGAGATAATGCATTTGTTGAAAAATTAAACTTTGTAATTGTAAATTATCCAAACACAGAAGAAAGTGAACATGCACAAAAAGTTTTAGATAAATTACAAAACAAAGAAGCAGAGAAAAAATAAAGGGGAATATAAATATTTTACATCATGTTTAACGAAAAAAAAGGAGCACCAGTTAGCTCTGTTGGAGAAAGAAATACCATAGCTAAAAACACTTCATTGGTTGGAGACATCAATTCTGATGGAGATTTTAGAGTAGATGGTAAAATTGAAGGAACTATTAAAACTTCTGGTAGAGTGGTTATTGGCAAAGAAGGAACCGTAATTGGCACTATTGATTGTACCAATGCAGATATTGAAGGTACATTTTCTGGCAAATTAATTGTAGATGATGTTTTATCGTTAAAAAGCACGGCAAATATTAGTGGCGATGTTACTTTAGGCAAACTTTCTGTTGAACCTGGAGCAGCATTCAATGCTACTTGTAACATGAAAGGCTCGGTTAAAGTAATGCAAAATAGTGGAGAAGAAACCAAAAAAACAGCTTAACAAATTTATACGCTTAACGGGGGTAGGGCTACAAATGGGAATTACCATTTATCTTGCAGCCAAGTTAGGCAAATGGTTGGATGTTCAATATCCAAATCCTAAAAATATATATACCATCATCTGTACTTTAGCAGGGGTGGTAATTTCTTTTTATAGCATGCTAAAACAAGTGAACAATATTAATAAATAACAAACTAAATGCGCCAAATTATTCAATCTATTAGCATATTTAGTTTTATATTATTATTGGTATTTGCAGTTCATTTATTTATACTAAACCATCTACAACAACC
>JAUIAA010000021.1 GCA_030425715.1 Bacteroidia bacterium
GAGAATTTTTTAATATTTTAGGGGTTAATTTAACATTTCCTGGCTTATAAACTCCATGTACATTACCAAAAGCAGCAGCAATAGTAAATTTGTCACTTACCTTACTTAACTCTTCATAAGCATAGGCCACCTCTTCTGGTTGCGTATATAATTTAGAATCGTCAACATCAGAGTTATCTACGCCATCTTCTTCTCCACCTGTAATACCTAATTCAATTTCAAGTGTCATTCCCATTTTACTCATACGAGCCAAATATTGTTTGCAAATTTCAATATTCTCTTCAATTGGCTCTTCTGATAAATCAATCATATGCGAGCTGTATAGAGGTCTACCTGTTTCTTCAAAATGTTTTTCACTTGCATCTAGCAAACCATCAATCCAAGGCAATAGTTTTTTTGCACAATGATCTGTGTGTAATATTACAGGTACTTGGTAGGCTTTGGCTAATTCGTGCACATGTTTAGCTCCTGCTATAGCTCCTGCTATTGCTGAAAACTGGTTTTCGTTTTCTAGTCCTTTTCCAGCATTGAATTGTGCCCCTCCGTTAGAAAATTGAATAATTACAGGTGCATTTAACTCTTTTGCTGTTTCTAAAACTGCATTTATTGTACTTGAACTTATTACATTTACCGCAGGTAAAGCAAAGTTTTTTTCTTTTGCTAATTTGAATATTTCTTGAACCTCATCTCCTGTTGCAACTCCAGGTTTAATTACTTGTGCCATTATTTGCTAATATTTTTAAATGTTAGCTTACAAAAGTAAGAAATATTAGCAATTTAAAATGGATAATTGATACCAATATTATATACTGCGTTGCTAAAATTGTAATTTTTAAACCATTTGTTTGAAGATTCTAAATATGGCTCATAGGTTTTAAAACCTGTGTCAAATCTAAAAACTAGAAATCCGAAATCATATCGAATACCAAATCCAGAGCCAATAGCAGTATTCTTAAGTGATTCTAAGCTTGTAAATTTCCCCTTAGGTGAAACCAAGTCGGAGTTTGTAATATCCCAGATATTACCTGCGTCTATAAACAATGCACTATAAATTTTATTGGTAAGACTAAATCTATATTCTAAGTTGGTTACCATTTTAAAGGTTCCTACTTTATATTCTAAATTGTTTAGTTCTCCTCCTGGGCCTAAATCAAAAGAACGCCAAGCTCTAATTTCATTACTTCCACCAGTACTATAACTTCTACTAAAAGGAATATTGTCTGAATTCCCATAAGGTATAGCAGCTCCCATAAGCGTTCTAAACACTAAAACATTATCTTTTTTTAACTCCCAATATTTTTTGTATTCAAATTCAGCCTTGATATATTGGGCTACAGGAACATCAAAAAGTACCCTTTGCCCATCCTCGTTTTTGTTTCCTGCAATTAAGGAAGTAAATGTACCTGCAGAGACCAATCTGGCAGTAAAATGAGAGAAGTTATTGTCGTTTACATTTTCACGAGTATTATATGTAAAGCTATACGCCAATACTGGCACCATTACATCTTCAATTAAAATGGCTCGTCTTTCATTTACATCAGATACCTCATCATATGCTAATGGGTAAGTATTTTCATATCCATTATTTGGGTTTAAAAATTCATCCATAAAAAACAACAAAACAGTATTGTTTTGTGGGAGTGGAATACCAAATACAGTTTCTGAAACATCATTTAATTTTTCATATTCTGAATTATACACAAAAAAATAGTTGTCAATATTTTGATTTTTAATGTATTGTAAATTAAACAAATCTATTCTATGACTAATTTTTTTTGAGCTTTTCCAATTATATCCCAAACCAGTTGTAATGGTTTGTCTATCTAACCCAATATTTTTTTGAAAGCTCGTACTTATATTCATGTCGGTAGTTGGAGCCATGTGCTTAGGTATAATAAATGTAGAATTCCATGGAAACAAAAATCTTGGAAAACGAACAGAAAGGCTTGCTAGCATTTCCCAAGCATTGAAAAATTGCGATTCGGTTGATGCGTCTTTTGAAACATTTAAAAAAGATCCTTGAAAGGATAAATCTACCGTTTCCATTCCTTTAAACATATTTCTCCCTACAAAAGAAGTTTTTCCTAAAATACCAAAGGGCTTGATATTAGATGTGGTAGCATCCAAATCAAAAGTAATCGCGTATTTTTTTAGAGGATTTAAATAAATATTTGCCGTTAAACTCTCGTCCTCTTCTTCCACATAATCAATCCTTACAGCAGAGGAAAATGTTTTTACATTTCTTAAATGTGTACGGGTTAAATTTGCTTCAGAATCTTTGTAAATACCTTTAGGGGTAATAAATAAAGCATTGGTTAAATACTTTGGTTTATACTTTAATTTGCCATAACTATAAAAATTATACCCTCTATAAAAGGCAGAATCTTGAATCTTTTTTCCTTTATTATGAATGTTAAAATCGGTATAAACGTTAATATTATTTACTTTTTGAATTTTATACGGTATTCTGCTAACACTGTCTCCATCTTTAACAATTCTATTCGGAATTTTCAATTCTATATTTTTATAATACTGGCCTTTTATAGAATCCGTCCAAAATCCCATACTATTCTTTTTAAAATGGTAAATACCTGAATTTCTAAAAATTCTTACAAGCCTATCTTCTTCTTGTTCAAACTTTTCAAAAATAAAAGGATCCTTACTTTTGAGTATAGATTTTTCTTTTCTAGCTTGGTAAATAGAATCTATAATGGGAGACTCAATTGTTGTGGTTATGGTATCTAAATAATACTGCTTATTTGTAGTAACTTTGTAATCTACTTCTAACTCTTTGGGTTTATTTGATAGGGTATCAAAAGTAACTTGAGCATCAAAAAAACCTTGAGAAATAAAATAATCTTTTAAAGATTTTTCCGATCGTACAGCTTTACTTTGATCAAAAACTATGGGTTCTTGTCCTTTTCTTAAAAACCAATTATTAAATCCTTTGTTAATATTATAAATGGAATAAGCCTGCTTTTTTGAGAAAATAGAGGTGTAGGTTTTGTATTTCTTTGCTTCTCCTATTTGCCAAGCCTCAAAGGTTTTGTAATACTCTGGATTTCCTAAGTTATAAAAATGCAACTGTAATGGCACTCCCAAAGTAGATTGATTTGGTCTTTGTACTAAATAACTACCTATTTTGTCGTTCTTATTGGGCTTGTTGTTTATATAAATATTATTTTTTTTTAACAAATACTCCTTTTCGGGCACATACTTCACAGTATTACATGCAATAAAAAGCATTAACATTAATGCAAAGTATACTATTTTTGTTAAAATTTTTGGCAAGTAGCAAATTTTTTAAGTCCTTTCAAAAGTAACACTATTTACATGTTAAGCAAAAATCAAATAAAGTTTATAAACAGTTTAAAGATAAAAAAGTTTAGAACGCAGGAACAAATGTTTTTGGTAGAAGGAAAAAAGGCTGTTGAAGAACTTTTAAACTCTACAATAAAGCTACACCAAATGTATGCAACTAAAGAGTATCCTAATGTTTTTGAAATTGATAAGCCAAATTGGATAACCGAAAAAGAATTAAAAGTTATTAGTCAATTTAGTAGCCCAAATCAAGTAATTGCCATTTTTAAAATTCCTGAAAAGAAAGAAATTAGCAACAAAGGGTTGACTTTGTTATTAGATGGTATAAACGACCCTGGAAATTTAGGTACCATTATAAGAATGTGTGATTGGTTCGATGTATCGGAAATAGTTTGTTCTATAGATACTGTAGATTGTTTTAATCCTAAAGTAGTACAAGCCACTATGGGTTCCATTGCTAGGGTTTCTATACATTACACTAATCTTTCCCATTTTTTAAAAAACGACAAAAGACCTATTTATGGAGCCCTTTTAGAAGGTGAAAATGTTTACCAAAGCAAATTAGCCGAAGAAGCGATCTTGATTATGGGTAATGAGGCCAATGGAATTTCTAACGAAATTCAAAAATTCATTACCAAACCTATTACCATTCCTCAATTTGGAAAAACACAAAAAACAGAAAGTTTGAATGTTTCCACCGCAACCGCAATTTTATTAAGTGAGTTCAAACGATAACTAGAAATTATTTACTGTTTTTCTAATTGCTACTAATTTGGTCAATAAATCTTCTAAATAAGCTAAGTTTAACATATTTGCACCATCCGATTTTGCATTTGCTGGATCGAAGTGAGTTTCTATAAAAATACCATCTACCCCAACTGCCATACCCGCCTTGGCAATGGTTTCAATCAATTCTGGCTTTCCGCCTGTCACACCGCTTGCTTGGTTAGGTTGTTGTAACGAATGGGTAACATCTAAAATGGTTGGTGCGTATTGTTGCATTACTGGAATTCCTCTAAAATCAACCACCATATCTTGGTAACCAAACATGGTTCCTCTATCGGTAATCAAGGCTTGTTTATTTCCTGCATCATGCACTTTTTTTACGGCGTGTTGCATGGCTTCAGGACTCATAAATTGCCCCTTTTTTAGGTTAACCACTTTACCAGTTTTTGCTGCTGCAACTACCAAATCTGTTTGACGTACTAAAAAAGCTGGTATCTGCAACACCTCTACATATGCTGCAGCTTTTGCAGCATCACTTACTTCATGAATATCGGTTACCGTTGGTACATCAAATGTATTTCCTACTTTTTGCAATATTTGCAAAGCTTTTTCATCTCCAATCCCAGTAAAACTATCTATTCGTGAACGGTTTGCTTTTTTAAAACTTCCTTTAAAAATATACGGAATTTCAAGCTTTTTAGTTATCTCTACCACTTTCTCGGCAATTTGCATTGCCATCTCTTCGTTTTCAATAGCACATGGTCCTGCCAATAAAAAAAAATTGTTAGATGTGGTATGTTTTATTCTTGGGATGAGATTTAAATCCATAATAATAAAAAATTTTATACAAAGGTAATACTAAAAAATAGATACATCCCATTGTAATCTAAATCTGTTTCCAGCGTATACATTTGGATGGAATTGGTGGTAATCTAAATAGGAATAATCAAAAGTAAGTTTGTTTTTGTGGCCTTTAAAAAACCAGTTACAACCTATAGTATATTCATAATTCATATTATCAATTGAATGGATATTGGCATCGTAAAAGGCAAATCTAGAAAACACTTCAAATTGCGGTGGTAACTTGCTAAAACTTTCATTTAAAAAATACCCCAACTGAAAATAATTACCTATCATTTCTGTAATAGTTAAATTTACTTGATCGTTTATTTTCTTATAATGAAACTCTTGTTGCCACGCTATCCCTTTGTACTTAAATGCTGTTTCAAACATAGCTTGATCTACCTTATATTGTCCGCTTATACCTGGCTCAAATCCATACAATTGTCCTCCCCCTCTGGTAGAAAAAGATGTATATGGGCTTGTGTTCGTAACTCCTGCAATTGCTATAGACGAAGTGAATTTTTGGTGTCTTTTTAAATCCGACCCCGTAAATGCATCTGCTTTGCCAATTGGATTATATTGTAATCGCAGCATATACATCAAGTGGTTATCTTGATCAGGGTTGCCGCCTCTACCAGTACCCATAAATACCGATGCCCAATATTGAATATCTTGACTACCTTCTTTACCAATATCGCCATAAAGAGAAATACCTTGTTGCCTATCAATAGTAAATACACTATTAATTAACGAACGCTCTAAACCTTCTTGTTTACCAGAAGAAATGATTCGTTCCCTAGAATACCTAGCTTTCCATTGGCCAACACGCAATTTTAAATAAGGTAATTTTTCTAATTGCGCTCTAAAATCAAGTAAATTTCCACCTCTAATATCTTGCTCAAAATAGAAGTTATAATAAGGTTTTAAAACATAACCTCCTATTTTAATCCTCGCCCGACTAATACCAAGTTCGGTTTCATAATCATTAAAATCTTCTCCATCTACAGGAAAGCTGTCGTATGGATACGATGCTCTAAACTGACCTCTAAAATCTATTTGTAGCAAATAGGTATCATTAAAAAAATGGAATTCGTATCCTTTTCCTTTAGTAATATAGAATTCTTTTTGTTCCTTTTGTGCAAAGGTTACTAAAGAACACAGTATAAATCCAATTATAATTAAGGGTTTATTAGTCATGTAAAAATAGTTTTCAATTGGCAGTTAGTTCCTGAAATAAACCTTCCAAGCTACTCACCTTTTGCTTCATTTGTAGGGTTCTCAATCCATTTTCTTGCGCAAAATCAAATAATTTAGAGCGCATATCTTCTTTGGTGTCAAAAGTTATTTGCCAAGTGTTTTCAAAAATATTGTTTAAATGCTTTACTTGATCCAATTTCTTTAACAATTGCTCTTCTACTCTTAAATCAAATTCCACCTCAATAATCTGTTCTTGATTTTCTAATAAATCTTGAAGCTGTTTATCCGCAACAATTTCTCCTTTATTGATTATTATCACCCTACTACACATGGCTTCCACCTCTTGCATAATATGTGTAGAAAGGAGTACAGTTTTGGTCTTGCCTATTTCTTTGATTAAATTTCTAATATCCGCCAACTGATTAGGATCCAAACCCGTGGTTGGCTCATCTAAAATTAATACTTGCGGATCATGCAATAAAGCCGCAGCCAATCCTACACGTTGTCTATACCCTTTTGAAAGCTGGTCTATTTTTTTATTTGCTTCAGGTGTTAAACCCACCAAATCAATTACTTGAGCTATTCCTTGTTTATCAATATGGTGAATATCAGCCTGAAATGCTAAATATTCTTTTACATATAAATCTAAATACAAAGGGTTGTGTTCTGGCAAATAACCAACCGATTTTTTTACCTCAAAATCCTGCAAAACCGTATCAAACTCATTTACCTTAACAGCTCCTTCGTTAGCTGTAATATAGGTAGTTAAAATTTTCATCATGGTTGATTTTCCCGCGCCATTTGGGCCTAAAAATCCAACAATCTCACTAGGGTTTATCTTAAAATTCACGTTGCTTAATGCTTTTTGTTTACCGTAAAGTTTAGATACACCAATTACTTCAATAGACATATTTCAAATTTTAATCTTGCAAAGTAACAAAAATTGAAAATAGGATTAAACCAATCATTTCATTAAAATCATATAATTACAATACATTTTATTCAGATTTGTTTACAATAGAAAAATTATTTTGCAATAAATGTAATAAAAAGCATAATTCGTTTGGAATTGAAAAATTAATTTATAGCTTTGCCAACTGTTATCACAATTATGCAAAACAAAACATACATATTTAACCGTTTTTACTTTTATTTCTTTTTTAAGATAAGAGCGAGACTGTCTATGTAATTTAATTTATAAATATAACGTATAAGTCTCGAGATAATCTCGGGACTTTTTTTTTACAAATAATGAAAATAGCTATTCAAGGTATTAAAGGTTCGTTTCATGAAATTGCAGCAAAGCAATTTTTTGGCAATGGTATTGATTTAGTAGAGTGTATGACCTTTACGGAAATTCCACAATTGTTAAAAAACAACCAAGTGGATTTTGCAATTATGGCGATAGAAAACTCTATTGCTGGAGCTATTTTACCCAATTACGCTTTGATAGATGAATATGATTTAAGTATTGAAGGCGAAGTATATTTAAATATTCACCATCATTTGATGGGGTTAAAAGGGCAAAATTTACAAGATATTAAGGAAGTTTGGTCCCACCCTATGGCTATTTTACAGTGTAGAAAATTTTTTAGAAATCACCCCAATATCAAATTGATTGAAGAAAAAGATACCGCTGAAGTTGCACAAAGAATCCAAAAAGAAAATATCAAAGGTGTTGCAGCTATTGCAAGCAAAAGCGCTGCTAATTTATTTGATTTAGAAGTAATTGAAGACGATATCCAAACCATTAAAAATAATTCTACTCGATTTTTTATCTTAAAAAAAGAAAAAAATAACAATATAAACCCTTTAAAAAACAAAGCTTCATTAAAATTTATTACCAAACACGAAACAGGAAGTTTGGCAGAAGTTTTAGATATTTTTGCAAAACACGAAATTAGTTTGACAAAAATACAATCGCTCCCAATTATAGACAAACAATGGAGTTATGCCTTTTTTATTGATTTAATTTACGACGATAATGTGTTATACAACAATGCATTGCATTTAATTCAGAAAAAAGTGACACATGTAAAAGTACTAGGAGAATACGAAAGAAATACGGAAAAATTATGATAAATGTAGCCGATAGACTTTTAGAGGTAAAAGAGTACTACTTTTCAATCAAATTACGAGAAGTTAGATCGCTTATAGCACAAGGCAAGCCCATTATTAGTCTTGCCATAGGCAGCCCAGATTTAGATCCACCACAATCTGTAAAAGATGCATTAGCAAATGCCAATACACATGGTTACCAAAGTTACCAAGGATTGCCCGAATTTAGAAATGCGATAGGAAACTTTTACAAAAACAATTATGATGTATCATTAAATCCTGAAAAAGAAATTTTACCCTTGATGGGTTCAAAAGAAGGAATTTTGCACATTTCTATGGCATATTTAAATGCGGGAGATCAAGTTTTAATTCCAAATCCTGGTTACCCAACTTACACCTCAGTTACCAAACTGGTTCAAGCGAAACCTATTTTTTACGATTTGACAGAAAAAAAGAATTGGCAACCTGATTTTGAAGCTTTAGAGAAATTAAACTTAGCTAAAGTAAAATTAATGTGGGTGAATTATCCACATATGCCAACAGGTACCAAAGCGGATAAAGATTTATTTCAAAAACTTATCGCTTTTGCAAAAAAGCATGAAATTTTAATTATTAACGACAATCCTTATAGCTTTGTTTTGAATGATAATCCACAAAGTATTTTAGCTGTAGAAGGCGCAAAAGAAGTTGCCATAGAGCTAAACTCCTTGAGCAAATCATTTAATATGGCAGGATGGAGAGTTGGTATGGTGGTAGGTAAGGAAAGCTATATTCAAAATATTTTAAAGGTAAAAAGCAATATGGATTCTGGCATGTACTATGGTATTCAAAAAGGAGCCATAGCCGCTTTACAACTTGATAAAAACTGGTTTGAACAAAACAATAAAATATACAAAAAACGCCGTGAAATTATTTGGGAAATTTGTGATGCTTTAAAGTGTTCGTATCACAAAAATGATGTAGGAATGTTTGTTTGGGCAAAAATCCCAGAAGGACAAAAATCAGAAGAAGTTTGCGATAAATTACTATATCAAAATAATGTGTTTGTCACACCCGGAACAGTATTTGGATCAAACGGTGAAGGTTATATTCGATTTTCACTTTGTATTGCAGAAGACAAGTTAAGAACTGTATTAAAAAGAATTGCATATAATGGATGAAATTAAAAAAATAGCAGTTATTGGATTGGGTTTGATTGGTGGATCATTGGCCTTAGAATTAAAAAAAGTTTCCTGGGCAACCATTTACGGTATAGATAAAAACCCTGAACACTTACAAAAAGCATTTGATTTAGGTATTATTTTTAAAAAAGCCTCGATAGATATTGTAAAAGAAGTAGACGTAGTAATTATTGCGGCTCCCGTTAATGCTGTGCCAAGTATTGCTCAAGAAGTTCTTGATATCATTGAAGAAAATACCTTGGTTTTTGATGTGGGCTCTACAAAAAATGCGGTATGTCAGGCCATTAAAGATCATCCCAAAAGAAAAAATTTTGTTGCAGTTCACCCAATAGCGGGTACTGAATTTTCTGGCCCAGAAGCAGCAATTTACAACTTGTTTACCAACAAAGTAAATATTATTTGCGAGCAACAAATGAGTAGTAAAAAAATGATAGATAGAGTAATTTCTATTTTCGAAGCGATAAAAATGAGAAACGTTTTTATGGATTCTGCGGTGCAACACGACAAGCATATAGCTTATGTTTCTCATTTATCACATATCAGTTCCTTTATGTTAGGAAAAACAGTTTTAGAAATTGAAAAAGATGAGAACAATATTTTCGACATGGCAGGGAGTGGTTTTGCTTCTACAGTGAGATTAGCAAAAAGTAATCCAGAAACTTGGACTCCCATTTTTTTACAGAACAAAGAAAGTATATTAAAATCATTAACAGAGTATATCAAGAATTTAAATCAATTTAAAAAAGTAATAGAAAACGAATCAGCTAAAGATGTGCATGAAATTATGCAAAACACTAACAAAATTAAAGATGTCTTGGCTGGCATAACAAATCAATAAAAATGGAAAAAAAGAACTTTTCAACATGGTTAGACAATATGGAATTAAACCATCCATTGGTAATTGCAGGACCGTGTAGTGCAGAATCAGAAGAACAAGTATTGGAAGTGGCGCATGCCTTAAAAAATACAGATGCAACTGTATTTAGAGCTGGAGTATGGAAACCTAGAACTCGCCCAGGAGCCTTTGAAGGACAAGGCGGAAAAGCATTGGCATGGTTACAAAAAGTAAAACAAGAAACTGGCTTATTAACTGCGGTTGAAATTGGAAATGCCCAACATGCAAAATTGGCTTTAGAGTTTGATATTGATATTTTGTGGATTGGTGCTCGTACTACCGTAAATCCGTTTGCAGTACAAGAAATTGCTGAGGCTATTCAAGGCACTAAAAAAATTGTATTGGTAAAAAATCCAATCAATCCAGACTTGGCTTTATGGATTGGTGCTATTGAAAGATTACACAAATGTGGTGTAGAAAATTTAGGTGCAATTCATCGTGGATTTTCATCTTTTAGAAAATCTAAATATAGAAATATTCCAAATTGGCAAATCCCAATTGACTTAAAAAACAAATACCCAAGTTTACCTATTATCAATGATCCATCGCATATTTGCGGAGAAAGAGAAGGTATTTTTGATGTATCACAAACCGCATTAGATTTAAAATTAGATGGGTTAATGATTGAAACACATTGTAATCCGGATGAAGCTTGGAGTGATGCCAAACAACAAATTACTCCAGCAAGATTAATTGAGATTATGGATACTTTACGGGTAAGAAAACCTCGTTTTGAAGAAGGGGAAGAAGCCTACAATAAATTAGATGCTTTGCGTAAAGAAATCAATAATTTAGACCATCAATTGTTAGAAACACTTGCCGAAAGAATGGCTGTGGTTGAAAATATTGGATTGGCTAAAAAAGAAGGCAATGTGGCTATTTTACAAAACACGCGCTGGCAAGAAATTTTGAAAAAAGTGGTAAAAGAAGGTAAAGACCAAGGTTTAACCAAAGAATTTGTAGAGAATATCTTTAAGGCAATACATCAAGAATCTATTGCACATCAAAAGAAAATTATCAATGCATAAACTCATTTTATTGCAAAGAATATATTTATCTTAACTTTGCCTAAATTATACGATTAAAAATGGCCGATAAATATATTTTTTGCATGAAATGGGGCACCTTGTATAGTGCCGAGTATGTAAACAGATTACACTCCATGGTAAAGCGTAATTTAACTTACGATTTTAAAATGGTTTGTTTTACAGATGATGATGAAGGAATAATTGATGATGTACAATGTTTTCCAATACCTGAAATTGATTTGCCAGGTAATCTTCCTGAGAGAATGTGGAAAAAATTGACCACATTTAAAGCCGATTTATACGGTTTAAAAGGTACCGCACTTTTTCTTGACTTAGATATTGTAATTTTAGATAATATGGATTGCTTTTTTGATTTAGAAGGTGATTTTAGGATTATTAAGGATTACGATATGAAGTTTTGGCGTATTACAGGTAATTCATCGGTTTATCGATTTGCTATTGGAGAGCAAGGCTATGTTTTTGATTACTTTTTAAAGAATTTTGAAAGCATTAGAAAACAACACCGTAATGAACAAGAATATTTAACATGGGCAATTCACGAAAAAGGATTGCTACAATACTGGCCAAAAGAATGGTGCCCAAGTTTTAAATACGATTGTGCCTCTAAAATTCCTTTTGCTTTTTGGAAAAAACCAAGTATCCCGAAAGATGCTAAAATTATTATTTTTCATGGCGAAATCAATCCGCATAAAGCGATTGAAGGAGGAAGAGGAAAATGGTACCGCTATGTCCCTCCAGCTCCTTGGGTAGCTGACTATTGGAAATAAAACCCAGTACCATACAAATTAGAGTTTTCTAGGTAGCATAACGGTATCTTAAAAAGTTTTATCTTTAAGGAGATTTCGTTAAACTAACCAATGCTAAAATTTTTCCGTAAAATACGTCAAAAACTGCTTGCTGAAAACCATTTTAGCAAACCTGCCTCGCCGGCTGGCACATTCCTTAATTCATGCCTAGATTTCCCCTATCCTTACACTCCAATATATTTAACAATGTTTAAACTGTAGTAGATTCCAATGGCATTACATTTCTAATAATTATCTGGACTTGAATTGGTTAAATTATCATAATTAATTATAGTATGAGCGTCTTCCTCAGTAATCCTAAAAGCTTTACAATAGCTATTTTCATCTGTTATTTGAATTGTAGCATTTTTAGGAATGTTCATGCTAAAGTTATTCAGTAAAACTGGTTTCATTATGAAATCCTTATCCCTATTTAAAACTTTAATCTCTTTAGGGCCATCCGGAAGATTAATGAATTGAACTTTCCATCCTGCAAGAATTTGCAAAAGGCTAGATTCTTTGGATAAATGCCGGATCGAATCCGATGCGCGATCTTCGCAGGTATTAAATCCTTGTATTTTTTGAATTTGTACATTTCGCTGTGAATACTTACGATAAATTCCCCCAGGGTCCAATAGCAATAATAAGGCTCCAATAAGAAGAAATATTACGGTATAACGGCCTAATTTGACATCATAATTTTTTGAAAAACCAATGGCAATTATGCCGCCAATTATGATTCCAAATAGGTGAAGCATATGAAGTCCGCTTGAGGTTAAAGCCCGTATGATAAGCAAGGTACCATATAAGAGGTATATCCAATTTTGTTTGAACCATTGTAAAAGCCCTTGTTTCTTTTTAAGGTGCATTAAAAGAAAACCGTAAAGCCCGCACACACTACCAGAAATACCATAAACACCTGAATAATTGTAAATAAAATGTATAAAAGCGAAGCCTATAATATTGGAAATAATAAATACTAAAAGCATCATTTTAGTACCGAAACGCCGTTCTAAGATTGCACCAAATATTCCTAAAAATATGGTATTTGCTAAAAAGTGCGGCCAATTGAAATGTATAAATGGTCCCAAAATTATTCGCCAGAACTCACCATTTCTGATCGTTGCGATTTCATAATAAAATAAACTTAAAATGTGGTGTGACCAAAGCGTTTCAAATTTGGTGATGATAAAAAAGAAAACGCTTATAAGCACAAGAAATAAGATGCCGAATGGAAATCTCATAATTATTGTTTTAACGAGGTTACACCTTGATTGGCTATGATAAAAAGGCAAATTAACCTCAACAGCCGACAAGATCAACCATGATCGATTAGTTTAATTTGTAAGATACCAATTTTAATTCAAATGTGAATTTGTATCATCAACACCAACTACTAGAGGATACTCTAATTAGTATGTTGGAAAAACGCGAAAACAGATAAACACAAAATAAGCAACTGTACGAAAAAAAGAAAAAGTTAAGTTTCTAAAATTCCCTCGTAAATGGGTATAGGGTTGCGACAGCCCTACTTTGCTTGCAGACAGGCTATCGTTGCGAAAAAAATTAAAATTATTGGATTGGAAACTTTTATTTATCATAACAATTTCACCTAAAAACAAGCGTATTCAAAATTAGTAGCTTGATTAATTATTTAAACTATTTATTTCTTCACAATTTACTATTTATAAAGAGGCAATTAAGACCTTACTCAAGGTATAGATAATGGCAAAACACTGTATAATAGGAATTTTGCTTTTTATTTTGATTACTTCTCTTGTTTGGAAGTTTTTTAATAGGTTTTATAAAAAAAATAATCCGTCAAAAACTACTTGCCGAAAACCACTTTAGTAAACCTGCCTCGCCGGCTCAGGTACCTTATTAATGCTATCGGCGAAATTGTACTGGTAGTAGTTGGAATTGTGATTACACTTGCCGTTAACAACAGAAACGAACAACAACAATTAAAATTCTGAACAAAAACCTGAATTTATTATTTATATATTTGTGCAAAACCCAATATTTTGACAGTACATCATATTTGCGAAAAACCATCAATTTTGAATACTTTTATTGCCGAAACACGTGATATTAATATTCAAAAAGATGCCTTACGATTTAGAAGAAATATTGAAAGAATAGGCGAAATTATTAGTTTTGAATTGAGTAAAGAATTACTATTCGCCTCTAAAGAAATTACCACCCCCTTGGGTAAAAAA
>JAUIAA010000316.1 GCA_030425715.1 Bacteroidia bacterium
CTACTGTGGCACTTAATGACAAGCCAAATGATCTTAAGCCAGCTTCATCGGTAACATTGGTAAAGGTGTTACCATCATTTCTAAATAATTTATCTGTTTCTACATCTTTGGTATTATGCATTTTAAAAGCATAAAAGCTATTTGGAGCATTAAATCGAGTAGGGGGATAGTTGGCAACATATAAATCTAAATCTCCATCTAAATCATAATCAAAAAATGTTGCTTGTACAGAATTCCCTATATCATCAACACCATACTCTTTGGCTCTTTCGGTAAAAGTTTCATCACCATTATTGATATATAGTAAATTTTCTTTTGGAGCGAATTTCCCACCTACAGAACAATAAATATCCAAATATCCATCATTGTTTACATCAGCCATGGTTACCCCAGTAAACCACCTGTCATCTCCTTGAATTCCGGCTTTATTGGTAATATCTTCAAACTTTAAATCTCCTTTGTTTAAGTATAGTTTATTTTCAACCATATTTCCTGTAAAGAACAAGTCAACCAGTCCATCATTATTAATATCCCCTGAAGCAATACCACCGCCCATATAGATATAAGCATAGGAAAAATAATTAAGCGAATCATTTTCTGTTAGATTATTAGAAAAATCTACACCTGTTTGGCTGGCATCTAATTGTTGGAATATTTTTTTTGTAGCTGTAGTAGATTTTTCTTTTTTATTACAAGAAGCTATTAAAACCACTATACTGATTAGGTAAATAAGTCTTTTCATGAACTAAAATTTATGCGGATAAAAGTAAATAAATTAAGAGAATTTATGTAAAAAAGGAGCATTATTTTATAATGCTCCTTTTTAATTTATAATGATTTAAGATTTTAGTAATTTGGATTTTGATCAAGTATATTACCGCTTAAATCTATTGCTCCTAAAGGTATTGGGCTAAGATTGTGTTTCGCTTCATATGGAGCAGGTAATCCTGCAAAAGATGTAATAGTTCTACCTTCGTTTACAAAATATGCATTCATAATATCAACAGCATTACCATATCTACGAATATCGTATAATCTTTTTCCTTCCATACCTAACTCTAGTCTTCTTTCAAATCTAATAGCCTTTACTGCTTGATCTTGCGTACCAAAGTCACCAGCGGTATACAATTCAATTTCATAATTTGCAGCATCAGATCCATTTGGGGCTTTAACATAAGTCATGTTTTTTGCTCTCTCTCTTACTTGATTTGTATAGTCTAATGCCGTTGCTAAGTCTCCAGTTTGTGCAGCCGCTTCTGCAGCCATTAACAACACATCGGCATAACGCATGATGTGGTAATTAATACCAGAACGCTGCTCTCCCCAGCCACCGGAGCCCATATTGGCATCTTCACCGGCTTGGTATACGTTTTTCTTAGGTGTATATGGACCACTTAAATCTGTAAAGTTAGATCTTACCCAGTCTTTACCAGGGTGAATACCATAACCGTTATACTCAATTCCTCTTCTTCCTACAGTATAATCTAATCTAGGATCTAAAGAGCCAGTATGTGGTGTAAATGGCTCAGCACTAGTAATACCATAGTCACTTGCAACATCTGTTTGGTTGTAAGTATCTAATAATGGTAAACCATTAGAAGTTTGAAAAGCATTTACCAAGTCCTGTGTTGGTTGATAAAAACCACAACAGTTAATAGGTCCTGGGTAATTTAAAGTACCTCCAATATTTCCATTATAAGATAGCGCATCATCAGCTGTAAATTGAATAGCCAAAATAGATTCAACACTATTATCACCTGCCAATCTAAAATTATCGGCAAACTCATCTAATAGCGCATAATTACCACTATTGATAACTGTTTGTAACAAGCTTAAAGCTTCAGGGTATTTCCCCTGAAATAAAAGGGTTTTACCCATGAATGCTGTTGCAGCCATTTTGGTAACTCTACCAACTTCAGCTTGTGTAGGAGGTAAATTAGTCATAGCAAATTCAAAATCAGCTTCTATCTTATCCCAAATTGGACCAGGATTAGGTTGGTTAAATTCTACATCGGCAAAATTTTGTTCAGAAATATATGGTACATTACCGTATAAAGCTTGTAATTCAAAATTGTAATGACCTCTTAAAAATCTTGCTTCAGCCAATTGTTGAGTAAAATCACCATCAGTTATT
>JAUIAA010000022.1 GCA_030425715.1 Bacteroidia bacterium
TCTAACATTTCGTGGCGATTGAACATTTCAATTTTACCTCGAGCAATTTGACGGTTCATTGCAGAATAGGCACCCAATAACAATTGTTGCCCAGTTTGTCCTTTGGCATAAAATGTTCTAGATACTAAAACACCTCCAAACGAACGATTGTCTAACAACCCTCCATAATCCCTTGCAAATGGCACTCCTTGGGCTACACATTGGTCAATAATATTTGCAGATACTTCTGCCAAACGGTGCACATTTGCTTCACGCGAACGATAATCTCCTCCTTTAACCGTATCGTAAAACAATCGATAAGTAGAATCTCCATCTCCTTGGTAATTTTTTGCTGCGTTAATTCCGCCTTGAGCGGCAATAGAATGCGCTCTACGAGGAGAATCTTGGTAACAAAATGCTTTTACATTATAGCCTAATTCTGCCAAAGTTGCTGCGGCAGAACCTCCTGCTAAACCTGTACCAACCACAATTACATCAATAGATCTTTTGTTTGCTGGGTTTACTAAATTGATTTTATCTTTGTAAGTAGTCCATTTATCTTTTAATGGTCCTTTAGGTATTTTTGAGTTTAAAGTCGTCATAAGTTGATTAATGGTTTAAGTGATGGTAAAGTGCGATAAAAATAAATCCTAATGGAATAATATAAGCATATGCTTTACCAATATTTTGTAATGTTTTCTTTTGTGATGCACTGCCTCCCATAGATTGGAATGCTGAAGTAAACCCATGTAATAGATGTAAAATTAAAAATACAAATGCAATTACATATGCACCTACTCTTATTGGGTTTTCAAATTTGTGGTGTAATTCTGTAAAGTATCTCAATCCTTCTACCCCTTCCATCGTTCCCGACCAATCTCCTTGAATAAATTTGGTATTGATTTCAGGAATCCAAAAATCAATAAAATGTAAAATCATAAAAGCCAAAATGGCCAATCCGCTATAAATCATATTTCTACTCATCCAAGTAGAATTTGCAGCACCATTATTTTTGACATACTTCACACTTCTTGCGCTTTTATTTTTGATTTCTAAAACAAACCCCATTACAAAATGAAATACCACACCAAATATCAACACGGGTTGTAACCCGAATTGAATTAAGGGATTGGTTCCCATAAAATGAGATACTTCGTTAAATAAATCTGGGTTGAAAACTGATAAGATGTTTATAGCAAAATGCTGCAATAAAAAAAACATTAAAAAAAAGGCCGAAAGTGCCATGGCTACTTTCCTGCCAATTGATGAAGATAAAAATCCGCTCATGTTGGTTTAATTTTTCACAAAGTTACAAAGATATTGTTTTTTGAAAACAATTTAGTATGGCGAACTTCGCTCTAAATTTCAATAAAATGTTAATTTAGAACGAGTACAAATAACTTTTCTCTGTTAATTTTAACATCATTATATTTACCATTCAAACAATATGCATCAATGGCAAATGCCCAAAAACATACCTTAAATCCTGAAAATTGGATTGATCTTTATGCCGATTACCTTTTTAATTATGCCATAACAAGAGTGGATAGTCATGACTTAGCCAAGGATTTGGTACAAGAAACTTTTTTTTCTGGCATCAAAGGCAAAGATAATTTTAGAGGTCAAGCCTCTGAAAGAACTTGGCTAGTATCTATTTTAAAACGCAAAATTATCGACCAGTATAGAAAAATAAATTCTGCAAAAGGGCAGAAGGAAGTACGCATGAATTTTTACGACGATGGGGAGAGAAAAGGGCGTTGGATTGAAGAAAGAGCCCCTACAAATTGGGGAAATGAAGCCGATAAGAAGATTGAAAATGCCGAACTTAAAACTACTTTAGAAAAATGCATTGCCAATTTACCCGAAAAACATAAAATGGTTTTTTTGCTAAAAACCGTTCAAAATTTTGAAACAGAAGAAATTTGTAATGAGTTGGATATCTCTGCGTCAAATTTATGGGTAATTGTACATCGTGCTAGACTACAATTAAGAAAATGCTTAGAAGAAAATTGGTTTAAAAATTAAAATTATGGGGAGTAAATTTAAAATTAATTGTGACGAAGCCACTACAATTTGTAACAAAAATCAATATGGGGAAGCAAGCTTTTATGAAAAATTAAAACTGAGCTTTCATATTATATTTTGTAAACTTTGTAAAACGTACTCTAATCAAAATAACTTACTTACTAAAATTTTTGGCAATTATGCTGCCCAATGCACAGAAAAAGAAACCTTAAGCCCGGAAGAAAAATTGACCTTACAAAAACAAGTCAATCAAAAGTTAGGGTTATAACCAATATTTAAATAATAGAGAAAAAGGGCACTTTTACAAATCACAAAAAATAAATATAAAAGCAGTTTTGAAAATTCAAAGCTGCTTTTTTTATCTTTGGACAGATTGCACCGTTTTATATGATAGAAATACTTAACAATATCAAACCCTTTGTTTTAATTGCTTATTACCTTATTGTAAGTGTTCTTATTTTTCAAATTATTATCGACAATAAAAAACCAGAAAAATCTTTTGCCTATATATTTCTGTTATTGTTATTTCCGGTTGGGGGCATATTTCTCTATTTTTTATTGGGTGTACATTACCAAAAAAACAAATATTATTCTCGTAAAAGACTATATAGCAGCACCTTATTAGATAAAAAAAAGGTAAAAAAGGATCCTAAACTTTTATTACCACCACATAAATTACCTAATCTTTTCTATCGCAATGAAGAAGTTAGTTTTACTACAGAAAATGAAATCCAGTTTTTGGTAAATGGGGAAGAAAAATTTCCAGAATTGATCAAGGCTTTGCAAAACGCAAAAAAGCATATTCACATAGGGTATTATATTTTTAATGATACCGATGTTATTGGCCAAAAAATAATTAACATCCTATATAAAAAAGCTACAGAAGGCGTAAAAATTAGAATTATTTACGATGATGTTGGTAGTTCTTTTTCTAAAAAAAGTATCCAAAAACTACAAGCGCATAACATAGAGATTTTTCCTTATTTACCTGTGTTTTTTTCAAAGTTAGCACATAAAGCAAATTATAGAAACCATAGAAAAATTGTAATTATTGATAACGAAATTGGCTTTGTTGGCGGTATAAATATTTCCGACAAATACATAAATCCCAATAAATTCAATTTATATTGGAGAGATTCACATATGCTCTTTAAAGGAGAAGCTGTTAAAGACTTACAGTTTATTTTTATTAGCGATTGGTACTTTGTTAGCAAAAAGGAAATTTCGATACACGAATTGCAATCTACCAACACTTTTACACCTACAAAACCTACACCCATGTGTATTTTAAGTGGCGAATACGGTGCTAGTAATGAAAGTATTATGGAGGCCTTTTTTAGTATGATTACCAATGCCAATAAAGAAATTTTAATAACTACTCCTTATTTTTTGCCCAACGAATCCATATTTAATGCTTTAAAAATTACGAGTAAAAGTGGGGTAAAAATCAAGCTGATTATTCCTAAACATACCGATATAAAAACCGCATATTTCGCATCGCAAACTTATTTAAAGGAGTTATTGGAGTGCGGCGTAGAAGTATATTATTACACCAAAGGAATGATACATGCCAAAACAATGGTTATTGATGGTTATATTTGTACTATTGGTAGCGCAAATTTTGATTACCGCAGCTTTAATTTAAATGCTGAAGTGAATGCTTTCATTGTTGATAAAGAGGCTGGAGCCGAATTAAAAGCGCAATTTAATGAAGATTTAAAAAATACTTATTTGTTAAAAATGACCGAATTAAAAGCTAGGAAATGGTATGTAAAATTAACCTGCTCTATTGCTAG
Source organism: Bacteroidia bacterium (assembly GCA_030425715.1). Taxonomy (GTDB): domain Bacteria; phylum Bacteroidota; class Bacteroidia; order Flavobacteriales; family Flavobacteriaceae; genus Lutimonas. Next base: position 3,801 of record JAUIAA010000022.1, read on the forward strand.
ATTATTCGCTCCTGTATTATAAAAATTATGGATTTTATACCAGAAAAAATAGCCGATTATGTTGCAAAATATTCAGAAAACGAACCTGAACTGTTAGAACAACTCAATAAAGAAACTTGGCAAAAAATATTGGCTCCCAGAATGTTAAGTGGGCACTTTCAAGGGCGATTACTGGCTCTGTTGTCTAAAATTTTATCTCCTAAAAATATTTTAGAAATAGGAACCTATACGGGTTATGCCACTCTTTGCTTAGCCGAAGGAATACAAAAAGAGGGTACCATTCATACCATAGATTGTAATGAAGAACTACAAGAAATTCAGCAAAAATATTTTAAAAAATCTAATTTCTCTAAACAAATAAAAGCCCATGTAGGTAATGCTTTAGCAGTTATTGCTAATTTAAATACTACCTTCGACTTGGTATTTATAGATGCCGATAAAGAAAATTACAGCAACTATTTTCATGCTATTTTACCTAAGATGAATAAAGGCGGAATCATTTTATCTGACAATGTTTTATGGAGCGGAAAAGTGGTAGAAAAAGCAAATCCCAAAGATATAGATACTATTGCATTACAGGAATACAATCAATTACTGAAAGAAGATCCTAGAGTAGAAACGATTGTACTGCCTATTCGTGATGGTTTAAGTGTAAGCCGAATAATCTAATTAGCTGTGAATTATAAAATCCAAAATTGGTTTACCACCATATTCATTTATGTACTAATATCAGTACAATTGTTTGCGCAAAACAAAAAAATATGCATCACCGTAGATGATTTACCAACGGTTTCTTATGGTTTAAATACACCTGAATTTAATTTAAAATTAACACAAAACATTGTAAAAGCCTTTAAGGCTTATAATGTACCAGCCATTGGGTATGTAAATGAGCAAAAGCTTTATAACAATAGTAAACTGGTTAAAAGCAGTGTCGCTTTATTAGAATTATGGCTTCAAAACGGAATGGAATTAGGAAACCATACTTATGCACATATAGATTTTCACCGCTCAACTTTCAATGCATATACTTCTAATATTATTAAAGGAGAAAAAATTACTAAGCAATTGGCAAAAAAATACAATACCAAACTACAATATTTTAGACACCCTTACCTTAGAATTGGTTTGCGTGCTTCACAGGCAGATTCTTTAAACCTGTTCTTACAAAAACATGGCTATATCCCTGCTCCTGTAACCATTGATAACGACGATTATTTGTTTGCCTACGCTTATAGTAAAGCTTTTTCAAAAAAAGATACCACCCTTATGAAAACCATTGGGAAGGACTATATTACCTATATGGAGCAAAAACTTTTGTACTTTGAAAATCAATCCATAAAACTATTTAACAGGAACATTAGTCAAACTTTATTAATTCATGCCAATTTACTGAACTCCAAATATTTAAATGAGTTACTCGCCATGATTCAATCACATGGGTACAACTTTGTTTCTCAAACAGAAATATTACGAGACCCTGCCTACCAAGAGCCTATTACCAAATATGGTAATTGGGGAATTTCGTGGATAGATAGGTGGGCATTAAGCCGAGGCAAAAAAGGAGATTTTTTTAAAGGAGATCCAGTTACACCAGAATATATCAAAGAATTAACTAAATAATTTAAAAGCAGAATGCTTATTCTTCTATCCGCACAAGGTTAACATAAAGTTTCTCGTCTTTTTTATTGTTGTTTAAAACGTACATCTTAATTGAATCGTAATTATTACTAATGTTCTTTAAAATTCCCCATTTCTTAAACTCATCTTGCTCTTCTTTCTTTAAAAAGATAATAGAATCTTGCTCTACTTTATACCAAAACTCATTCAAATGCTCTAATGGTTCATCGGTAAGTTTTTGTGCTAATCTTAGCATATTTTCATTAACCTCAACTGTTCCTTTACTATTTTCTTCAAAATTTACTTTTAAGTTTAAAGATGAAATAGCAGCACTAGTAATTTTTTTAACAGCATCCAACCACGTGTGTTCTTTTTCATCGTCAATTTTAAACTGATCTATGGCTGTGGTAACATCTACCTTATATCTACCAATTAATTTATCTTGATCAAATTTTTTTGATTCTATTTTATTACATGCATAAATTGTTACGAGTAATATAAACAATCCACATAATTTTCTCATCATCTTGTCTTTTTACAAAGTTTTAAAGTATGGGGTTTTATTTTGCTTTTAATAAAAAATAATTGCGTTTCCCTCTTTGTAATAAGATAAACTTATCTGCAATCAAATCAGCGTTGTCAATCACAAAATCTTCCTTTACTTTTTCTTTATTTACAGAAATAGAGTTCTCCTTTAAGGCTCTTCTTGCTTCTCCGTTAGATTTTAAAAACCCTGATTTTTCATTTAAGGCACTTACAATATCCAATCCGTTTTCTAAATCTGCTTTTAAAATTTCAGCTTGAGGCACTCCTTCAAATACATCCAAAAAAGTCTGCTCATCAAGTGTTTTTAAATCACTTGCCGTAGATTTTCCAAACAAAATAGAAGAAGCCTTTACGGCGTTATCATAAGCTTCTTTACCATGTGCCATTATGGTAACCTCCTCTCCTACTTTTTTTTGTAGGATTCGCAAATGTGGAGTCTCTTGATGTTCTACAATCAATTTCTCAATAGTTTCCTTATCTAAAAAGGTGAAAATTTTGATATATCTTTCTACATCGGCATCTGAAGCATTTAACCAATATTGATAAAATTTATAAGGAGAAGTTCGCTTAGCATCTAACCAAATATTCCCTCCTTCGGTTTTACCAAATTTAGTGCCATCCGCCTTGGTGATTAACGGACTTGTAAGTGCGTAGGCCTTTCCTTGTATTTTACGCCTGATTAATTCTGTACCCGTAGTAATATTTCCCCATTGATCACTTCCACCAATTTGCAACATACAATTGTGCTTGCTATACAGATGTAAAAAATCATAACCCTGAATCAATTGGTAAGTAAACTCTGTAAAGCTCATTCCTTCCTTTGCTTCGGTATTCAATCTGTTTTTTACAGAATCTTTTGCCATCATATAATTTACAGTAATATGCTTGCCAATATCTCTGGCAAAATCTAAAAACGAAAGGTTTTTCATCCAATCGTAGTTATTTACCAATTCTGCCGCATTACTAGCATCACTTGAAAAATCGATAAAGCGCTCCAAGGTTGCCTTAACACCTGCTATATTTTTATTTAAAGCTTCTTCATCTAACAAATTTCGCTCCGCTGATCTTCCCGAGGGGTCGCCAATCATTCCTGTGGCTCCTCCCACCAAGGCAATTGGTTTATGCCCAAATTTTTGCAAATGCATCAACAAAATAATCTGTACCAAACTACCAATATGCAAAGAGTCTGCTGTAGGATCAAATCCAATATATGCTGAGGTTTGCTCTTTTAGCAATTGTTCTTCAGTACCAGGCATAATATTATGTAATAGCCCTCTCCAAGTTAATTCTTCTACGAAATTTTTCATCTTTATCACAAAATTTTGGCAAAGATAATAAAGATATCTGCACAAATAGAAGTAGGTGAATAAAGAAATTTTCATCTTCATTACCAATAAAAATAAATTCTAATGAATCCTGTTGTCTAACAATTTTCTATTTTCGCCTTATGATTTTAGTAACAGGCGGAACGGGTTTAGTGGGCTCTCATTTGCTTTATCAATTATTGCAAAATAAGGATAAGGTTAGGGCAATACATCAAAAAACAAGCGATTTACTCGCAGTAAAAAATGTATTCTCCTATTATACGGATAAACCCGAAGTGTTTTTTGATAAAATTGATTGGATGGAGGCTAGTTTAGACGACACTGAAGCTTTAAGCACTACCTTTCAAGATGTAAATTATGTATACCATTGCGCGGCATATATTTCTTTTGATCCAAAAGATTATAAAATAATGCGTCATACCAATATTGACGGTACAGCCAATATTGTGAATCTCTGTGTTTTTCATCAAATAAAAAAATTGTGCTTCGTAAGCTCTATAGCCGCCATAGAAAAAGCAAAAAATGGAAAGTTTACCGATGAATCGGAAAACTGGAACAATAATGCACCTAAAAGTGGTTATGCCATTAGTAAATACGGTGCAGAAATAGAGGTTTGGAGAGCTAGTCAAGAAGGAGTACCTGTAATCATTATAAACCCTGGAGTGATTTTAGGTGCTGGGTTTTGGCAAAAAGGGAGTGGTTCTATTTTTAGCAAAATATACCACGGTTTTCCATTTTATACCGAAGGTGCTACTGGTTTTGTGGATGTACTTGACGTGGTAAAAATTATGGTTAAACTAATGGCAGAACCTATTGAAAATGAACGATTTATTTTGGTAGGTAAAAATATGGTTTTTAAAGACTTATTTCTTTTAATTGCAGATACTTTTAGGGTTAAGAAACCAAATATTAAGGTAACTCATTTTTTGGCTGGAATAGTTTGGAGAATAGATTATTTAAAAAGTATGATTTTTAGAACACCTGCATTGGTTACTAAAAAATCGATGCAATCTTCTATGGAAATAGATAATTATTCTTCTGAAAAATTAAAAAAATATTTAGCTTATAACTTTATAAAAATGGAAACGACTATAGAAAGGGTATGTAAAGCATATAAACGTGACCACTAATTGCGTTTTTTATCAAAACCGCCTGAGCTTTTCTCTTCTAATTTTCTTTCTGCATCAATTATAGAATCCATCTCTGTAGCATACTCTTTTTTTAACTTATCAATATTTTTTTGCACCGATTTAAAAATATTTTCATATTCTACTGCATTCGAGGCGTAATAAAGATTACTACTGGCAAACCTTACGCTATCTACCTTGTATTTTTCAAAAACCAAACTCATATAATTTATATTTTTACGAGCTTCTATATTCTTAATATTGTTGGTAGAACTTGCCAAATGCATATCGGTTAACAACTTTATCATTTCCTCCTTTGGTATCAAATCCTTAGGCTTCTCCAATTTTGTGGCACTTTGGCACGCTAGCATTAAAAACAAGCACGATATATAAATCATATTTTTCATACCCTATTAAATATCAGCCTTTTACCTTTTATTTGATCGTTAAATTTTCCTTGATCATATATTAAATTTCCATTTACAAATGTTTGGGTTACCGTCGCATTAAAGGTAGTTCCTTCAAAAGGAGACCAGCCACATTTGTATAAAATATTTTCTTTGGTTACTGTTTGGGGCTTATGGGTATCTACCAAAACTAAATCGGCAAAATAGCCTGGTTGGATAAAGCCCCTATCCTCTATCTTGAATATTTTAGCTGGATTGTGGCACATTTTTTCTACCATTTTTTCTAAGGTAATTTTTCCTTGGTCTACGGCCGCCAACATTGCTAACAAAGCATGTTGTACCAACGGACCTCCACTTGCCGACTTGGTATATACTTGTAATTTTTCGTCTAAGGTATGTGGCGCATGATCGGTAGCAATTACATCCAATCTATCGTCTAAAAGTGCTTTCCAAAGTGCCTCTTTATCCTCTTTGGTTTTTACTGCCGGATTCCATTTAATTAAGGCCCCTTTTTTTGCATAATCTCTATCGTCAAACCATAAATGATGGATACAAACTTCGGCAGTAATTTGCTTTTCTTCTAAGGGGATTTTATTGGTAAACAAATTTGTTTCTTTGGCAGTAGAAAGGTGAAAAACATGTAACCTAGCCCCCGTTTTTTTTGCCAGTTTTATGGCTTTAGACGAAGAAAGGTAGCAAGCTTCCTCACTTCTAATTTGTGGATGCAATTCCATTGGAATATCCTCACCATGAATTAGTTTAGTCATGGCTAAATTATTTTTTATAGTAGTCTCATCTTCACAATGTACCGCAATTAGCATTTTTGTTGACGAAAATATTTGCTCTAAAACCGCTTCATTATCTACCAACATATTTCCAGTAGAAGAGCCCAAAAACAACTTGATTGCAGCCACATTTTTAGGGTCAGTTTTTAACAACTCCTCTAAATTATCATTCGTTCCTCCAAACATAAAAGAGTAATTTGCATAAGAGCTTTTCGCTGCAATTTTAAACTTATCTTCTAATAATTCTTGGGTAGTAGCCTGTGGTACTGTGTTTGGCATTTCAATAAACGAAGTAATCCCTCCCGCTACCGCGGCTCTAGACTCCGTTTCTATATCTGCCTTATGGGTTAAACCAGGTTCTCTAAAATGTACTTGATCATCAATAACACCAGGCAATAAGTATTTCCCTGTGCCATCAATAATTTTTGTCTCTAAAGGAAAATTAGTAATCTTACTTTCAACAGCAACAATTTTTTCGCCTTGAATCAATACCTCTTGCTGTGCAATTCTACCTTCGTTTACAACTTTTGCGTTTTTTATTAAAATTGTTCCCATCTACTTATTTATTTTGGCAATCCATTAAACCGCATTTTTATAATCCCGAATATGGCTTCGGTAATAATGGTTTTACTCATTTTTGATTCTCCTAAGGTTCTATCTGTAAATACCACAGAAACTTCTTTGATTGCAAATTTGCGTTTCCATGCTTTAAATTTCATTTCAATTTGAAAAGCATATCCTACAAACTTAATTTTATCTAATTTAATAGTTTCCAAAACCTTACGCTTATAACAAACAAACCCAGCGGTTGTGTCGTGCACAGGTATTCCAGTTACCACTTGTACATATTTTGATGCAAAATAAGAAAGCAATACACGTTGCATTGGCCAGTTTACTACATTAACACCTTTAGAATATCTAGAGCCAATAGACAAATCAGCACCCTCATTTTTACAGGCCTGGTATAACCTGATTAAATCTTTTGGATTGTGCGAAAAATCAGCATCCATTTCAATGATATATTCATACTTTTTCTGCAATGCCCATTTAAACCCATGAATATATGCTGCTCCTAAACCATTTTTCTCTTTTCTAATTTCCAAAAATAATTGACTACTAAATTCTTTTTGTAAAGATTTCACAATTTCCGCAGTACCATCTGGAGAACTATCATCAACTACCAAAATATCAAAGGCTTTTTCTTGCGAAAAAGTAGCCCTTATAATATTTTCAATATTTTCCTTCTCGTTAAAAGTAGGAATGATTACTAGGGTATCTTGCATATTTCTTTTTTTGGATACGCAAAGGTAAAACAAATTATTGCTACTTTTGTTTAAAATTTTTTGAATGAAAATTCTTCAAAAACCAAAATTTCAATTTTTCTTTTTTTTAGCTATATTCTTTGTAATTAATATTTTACAGGGTTATTTTACTTTATTGTTTGAAGATGAAGCTTACTATTGGGTATGGTCTAAAAATATGGCTTGGGGCTATTTTGATCACCCTCCTCTAGTGGCCGTTTGGGTAAAAATTGGCACTTTGCTTTTTGATAATGAATTAGGGATACGCTTTTTTTCTGCAGTGAGTTTTAGTGTAATGCTTTATCTTATATGGCAACTAATTGAGCATCCTAAAAAAAATAAATTTGTCTGGCTTTATTTTTTACTGGTTATTTCACTTGCCTTTTTAAATGTTTTTGGATTTATTACTACACCAGACACGCCTTTAATGTTATTTATTGCGCTATTTTTATTTGGTTTCCAAAGGTTTTTGCAATTCGAAAGTTGGAGTTCTGTATTTTATTTGGCAATTGCCATGGCTGGGATGATGTACAGTAAATACCATGGTGTTTTGGTCATTTTTTTTGTAGTACTATCCAACCTCTCTATACTTAAAAAAACAAAGTTTTGGGCAAGTGCTTTTATAGCATTACTATTATTTGTACCACATCTTTATTGGCAGTACGTTAACGATTTTCCTTCCTTTCGGTATCACTTATCTGAAAGAGGTAGGGATGAGTACCGAGTAGCAGATTCTTTAATGCATTTTGTAAATCAAATTGCCATTGTAGGGATTACCTTTCCTTTAATTTACAAAGCTTTTTGGAAAGATAACACGAAAGATAAGTTCTTTAGGTCTCTAAAGTTTATTGCATATGGGTTTGTTATATTTTTTCTTTTTAGTAGCTTTTCCTCTAGAACGCAAGCGCAGTGGACAGCTGCAATCTTGATTCCGCTTTTGGTAATTGCTTTTCCTTATTTTGTTGAACATGCAAAAGAAAGGTTGTGGTTGGTTCGTTTGGCTTTGGTACAATTATTTTTGTTACTCGTTATTCGCGTTTTTTTAGCAAGCAGCGCTATTTCTCCTATTCCTTTAGAACCACATAAATCCCAAACATGGATCCATCCCTTAAAAGAAAAAACAAGTGGTAAGCCCATTGTATTTGTCAATTCGTATACCTCTGCGTCCCTCTATAATTTTTATACAGGTATAGATACACATTCCTATAGTGTGTTGATAGGAAGAAAAAGCCAATACGACTTGTATGGTTATGAAGAAAAAATGCAAAATAGAGATGTATTTGCCGCTGGAACTTTATTGGTAAAAGATTCTTTATTGGTAATAAAAGACAAAAGACAACTAAAAGGTAAACCGATAGCTAATTTTGAAACTTTTCAAAAGGTAAAGTGCCAAATTATTCAAGAGAAAATAGATATTAAAGAAAGTAATAAAGTTCAACTTGAAATAAAATTAATCAATACCTACCACAAAGAAATTCGTTTTAACCATGTAAAATTTGTAGGTGTGGTCCAGGGCAAAAAGAAAAAAATTCTACAAAAAATTCCATTAACCATGGAGGGTTTAAGGCCATTACAACCCCAAGAAGAGATACAATTAAAAACTAGTTTTATATTAAACAAAAGTGAGGATAATGAAAAGCGAACTTTTAGGGTTGCTTTAGATTTTTATGATTTATTAGAAGGGTATCAAGGTAATATAATTAAAGTATATCAATAATGTTTGAGGGCTTAGATAGGGTTTTATTTACCCAAGATTGGTTGACGATTATTTTACTAATTGTACTAATCTTGATTAGTTTACTTAAAATCAATTATAACCAAAGGTTTACCAAACTATTTTCGCTACTCTATTCAGAAAAATATTATACCGATTTTATAAAAACCAAGCCGTTTTTGTTCAACACCTTCCATTTAATTCTGTTTTTTATTGTTTCTTTTAACATTTCACTATGGGTATATTATACATTTCAGGCGTTTTTCCCTGCTATTTTTATACCTGAAATTATCTTCTATTTAAAGATCTTGGTTGTGGTATTTTTATACATTTTTATTCGCTATTTTACGGGTACTTTTTTGGCAAATATATTTGAAATTACCACCATGCAAAAACACTTTACTTTTCTAAAGTTCAGTAATTTATCTTTAATAATGTTACTATCTTATCCATTGCTAGTTGTGATAAACTACAGTACCTTATCGTTTCATAAGTATTGGATAACTTTAGGGTTGGCATTGTTATTAGTTCTACTGTTTTTTCGTTACTTTGTGATACTCAAAAACGAAAGGATAAAAATTAACAATTTTTTTTATATTATTTTGTACCTTTGCGCCCTTGAAATAGCACCTTTTATAGTTATTTATAAAATGTTTGTAGACTAAAGTGAAATAAAAATATGAAAGTAAAAACTATACTTGTTTCTCAACCTGCACCAAAAGCTACCCAATCTCCTTACCATGATTTAATGGATAAACAAAAAGTGAAAATTGATTTTAGATCATTTATTCACGTTGAAGGAGAAACTGCTAGAAATGTACGGTCTCAAAAAATTGACTTTTTAAAGTTTTCTGCTGTAATCTTTACCAGTAGAAATGCGGTAGATAATTATTTTAGACTGGCAGAAGAAATGCGAATTAGTATACCAGATGATATGAAGTACTTCTGTTTATCTGAAGCAGTAGCTTATTATTTACAAAAATATGTGGTATACAGAAAGCGTAAAATTTATGTAGGTACAAGAACCTTACAAGATTTGATTCCACAAATTAAAAAACACAAAACAGAGAAGTTTTTATTACCATGCTCTGACAAAGCAGATGATAGATCGGCTAAGATTTTAGATGAGTTGGGTATAGAATGGCAAAAAGCTATTTTATATAAAACCGTAATTAGTGATCTATCTGATTTAGAGAATGTTTTTTACGATGTTTTGGTGTTTTTTAGCCCAAGTGGCATCCAATCCTTGTTTAAAAACTTTCCAGAATTTAAACAAAACAATACTAGAATTGCTGTTTTTGGTAATACAACCGTTAAAGCTGCTGAAGAAGCTGGTTTAAAAATTGATATTGCCGCTCCTACTAAAGAAACACCATCTATGACGATGGCATTAGAGAAGTATATCAAACAAGCAAACAAATAAAAATGAATGAAAAGCCTGTTAAA
>JAUIAA010000023.1 GCA_030425715.1 Bacteroidia bacterium
AGTTGTATCTAGAAGTAATACCATAGCTCCAATTAAGCCCTTTATCAATAAAATAATCTAGATGGTATCTTACATTGTCTCCAATCACTACATCTGCCGATAAAAAATCATTTTTAAACAGTATGTGTTTTTTAGTAAAATTTAAGAGAATTCCTGTTTTATACAATTCGTCATAATGTGCGCCTAACCTGAAAAAAGTAGACGATTTATTCTCAATTAAAGTAAAGTCTATTTGTGTTTCCCCTTTTACAGAACTAAATTTATAATGTATAGATTGAAAATTTCTAGTAGCCGACAATCGATCAACTCCATCAACAAACTTTTTTTGACTTATCACTTCTCCTTCTTTTATATCTAACTTTGCCAGTATATAATTCTTGGTATAATTTTTATTGCCGTTTACGGTTATTTTTTTGATTTTAATATCTCTATTTAAATCAAACTTTTTAACGGTATGGATAAATTGCTTTTTATGTTGCCGCATTGCAAGTTTTTTTAAGGCAACCATATTATCATTTGCAGCATCTTCACCAACCTGGATTAACTCTTCAACCTTATCAAAAGAAAAATCATTATAATTTGTAATATCGGGTTTTATATAAATATCTGTCATCTCTACCTTCTTATCAAAATCTTTATACATTTGATAACCTACTATTTGCATTAGCACTTTTGGTACAGAATTCAAATCGGCTCTACTATCTAAAACACCTTGTACGTTTACTCCAATAATTATGTCTACTCCTTTAGCTTTTAGTTTTTCTATAGGGTAATTATCTACAATTCCACCATCTACCAAAACTTTTCCATCCACCTCTACTGGCGTGAGTAAAGATGGGAAAGATCCGCTAGCTCTCATGGCTTCTGGTAAAAAACCTTTATCTAATACTACTTCTTCTCCAGTTTCTAAGTTTGTAGCGATACAAAAAAAAGGGATGGGCAATTTGCTAAAATCATTGATATCATGCACATGTTCTGTTAATTGTGAGAATACATTAAACACATTTTGACCTTTAGAAATACCCGAGGGCAAACCAATTTTCCAATTTTCAATGGGTAGTGTTAGCGCATATTTGCCTTCATTTGCTTTTTGGTAAAATGAATACGATTTTCTAGGCAATTCATCCCCTATTAATTCTTCAAAATCATGTACTCTCAATATAGAATCTAATTCTGTTGCATTATATCCAGAAGCATACAAACCGCCAACAATAGACCCCATGCTTGTCCCAGCAATATAATCAATACGCACTCCAGCTTTTTCTAAAATTTTTAGCACTCCAACATGGGCAAATCCTTTGGCTCCACCACCGCTTAGTACCAAACCAACGGTAACATCATCCTTTTGTTGCGCATCTTTTTGTTGTGCAAAAATAAAGAGAGGACACAAAAAGAAGTAAAATAGAAAATTTCCTTTCATGCCTTAAAAATAGGGAATTTTAACTACCTAGATGTTTCGAAATAATTAAATATTTTCTGCCCTTTGTCATTACCAACAGCAGCTTGTAGTTCTTCTTTAGAAGCTATCTTTATTCTTTTCAAGGACTTAAATTTTCTAAGCAATTGTAGTCTTGTTTTTTCGCCAACCCCAGAAATATTGTCTAATTCAGTTTGTAAGGCTCCTTTACTTCTTTTATTTCTATGATGTGTTATACCAAAGCGATGCGCTTCATTACGCAGTTGTTGAATAATTTTTAAAGTTTCAGATTTCTTGTCTAAATACAACGGAATTGGGTCGTCCGGATAAAAAATTTCCTCCAAACGTTTTGCAATTCCAATGATGGCAATTTCGCCTCGTAAACCTAATAAATCAAGACTTTTTAAGGCAGAAGAAAGTTGTCCTTTCCCTCCATCTATCACAATAAGTTGTGGCAAATCTTTTCCCTCCTCTAGTAAGCGTTTGTAGCGACGGTGCACTACTTCTTCCATAGAAGCAAAGTCGTCTGGGCCAACTACTGTTTTTATATTAAAATGACGGTAATCTTTTTTACTAGGTTTTGCGTTTTTAAAAACCACGCATGCTGCAACGGGATTGGTGCCTTGTATGTTTGAATTGTCAAAACATTCAATATGATTCGGTTCGTGTTTTAATCGAAGATCCTTTTGCATTTGTTTTAAAATTCTATGGGTATGCCTTTCTGGATCAACAATCTGTATTTGTTTAAATCTTTCTTGTCTAAAATATTTGGCATTTCTTAATGACAATTCTACAATACGTTTTTTGTCTCCTAATTTCGGAACTGTAACTTTTACCTCATCTCCAACCCTTACTTTAAATGGCGTATAAATTTCTTTAGAATTAGAGTGAAATCTTTGTCTAATTTCAATAATTGCCAATTCCAATAATTCTTTATCTGTTTCTTCGAATTTTTTCTTAATCTCAATGGTATGCGATTGAATGATTGCACCATTTACCAACTTAAAAAAATTAACATAGGCAAAGCTCTCATCCGATAAGATAGAAAACACATCTACATTGGTAATACTTGGGTTTACCACCGTTGATTTTGCTTGATAATTGGCCAATAAATCAATTTTATTTTTAATTTTTTGTGCTTCTTCAAATTCTAAATCCTCTGCCAATTTATGCATCAATATTTCAAATTTATGTAAAGAAGATTTAAAATTTCCTTTGATAATATTTCTAATTTCAACAATATCTTCCATATAATCTACTTCGGTTTGCAATCCTTCACAGGCACCTTTGCAGTTTTTTATATGGTACTCCAAGCAAACCTTATATTTCTTTTCTGCAATATTTTGAGCAGATAAATTGTAGGCACAAGTACGCAATGGATATAGTTCTTTTATTAAAGAAATTAATGCCCTAGCAGTTCTTACAGAGGTATATGGCCCAAAATATTCGGATCCATCTTTAATTATATTTCTGGTTAAAAACACTCTAGGAAAAGCTTCTTTTTTAATACAAATCCATGGATAAGTTTTATCGTCTTTTAAAAGTACATTGTAGCGTGGTTTGTACTTTTTAATCAAATTATTTTCTAATAAAAGGGCATCGGTTTCTGTATCTACAACAATATGTTGAATGCTGTGAATTTTACGAACTAGAACTCGTGTTTTGCCATTTTCATGATTTTTGTTAAAATAAGATGCTACCCTTTTTTTTAAGTTTTTGGCTTTCCCAACATACAAAATCTTTCCCTCGCTATCAAAGTATTGATAAACACCTGGGGTATTTGGCAAGGTCTTTATTTGAAGTTCTAAACTCAATCTTTGTAACTTTCTGTAAAAATATTTTCTAATAAGGTTCCTTCGGTTTCATCTACAACTTCCCATCCTAAAATGGCCGATAATTGATATATTTTAGAAAGTTCACGCAAAAGTTGCTCCTTGGCATTTTTTTGTAGTCGAGATACTTTTGCGGTTTCTTTAATTTTGGCAATACTTTTCTCTTGAATTCTATTTAAAGTTTCCTTATCAAATGTATTGAAGGTACTTTGTTGTAGGTCAAAATATTTTACTTCTGGATATATTTCAATCTCCTCTTTTGGAATTTTTTTAATAACAATTCTTTTTTCTACCGAATCAATTTCTACTACCATTTTAGCCAAATCAAATTGCACTTGTACTTTAGCATTTACCGATACAATAGCACTTTTTTCAAACTCGAAAGTATCGTAAAAATATTTTTTAGCATCTTTGTAATTATACATTTCGTTAAAATAGCCTTCGCTTACCACCAATTTTTGTACATTTTTAATGCTTTGGGTAACAATTTGGATATCCTCATTTATTTGCGTTTTTTTTTCGTTTCTATACATCCATTTGGCGATAAAAAAACCGATTAAACAAACTAAAATATATTTACCGTACTTTTTCATAAAAATGATATTATCATAGTTGATCCTTAGCGTTTTATTACAATTTAAAAAGCAAAGTTTGTAATTTTGAACAAGATTTACACAGCATAAAAATACACTTTTTAAAATTAGAATACGTTTATGAAATTCTGGAAAAAATTAACCCATCAACAATTACAAGATAGAATAAATCAGGCCTTGTTAGAAAACGTAGATTTTTCTAAAGATACCTCTTTAGGATATCCTGCCTCTAAATTAGACGAAAAAGTATTTTATAGCGATGCGCCCTTTTTAAAAGATGCACCCTCTTTAAAAACCTTTGTTGCCAACCCTAATCATATTGGTTGCCATACTTACGGAACTTCAGAGAAAGCTTTTAAAGGAACACAAGAAATAGAAAGGGAAGTGCTTGATATTTTGGCTACCGATGTATTTAAAGGCGAGCCTAATGCATTTGATGGCTATATCGCTCCTGGCGGAACAGAAGCCAATATCCAGGCCATGTGGATTTTCCGGAATTTTTTCCAAAATAATTTAAACGCAAAAAATAGTGAAATCGCTATTCTAGCTTCTAGTGATACACACTATTCTATACCTAAGGGTTCTAACCTTTTGGGAATCGATTTATTATCTATACCCGTAATTTTCGAAAATAGAAAAATTGATGTTACTGCTTTAGAAAACATAATTATAACCGCAAAAGAAGCAGGTAAAAAATACTTTATTGTTATTGCAAATATGGCTACTACCATGTTCGGCTCTGTAGATAACCCTACTGTTTATACCGATATTTTAGAAAAACATGACCTAAGCTACAAATTGCATATAGATGGTGCCTATGGTGGCTTTGTTTATCCTTTTAGCAATCGTAATTCGACCATAAATTTTTCCAACCCAAAAATTAGTTCTATTACTATAGACGCACATAAAATGTTGCAAGCACCTTACGGTACGGGTGTGTTTTTATGCAGAAAGGGACTGATAGAAAATGTATTGACCAAAGAGGCGGAATATGTTGAAGGAATGGATTTAACCCTTTGCGGAAGTAGATCTGGTGCAAATGCTATTGCGGTTTATATGATTTTGATGACTTACGGCCCTTACGGGTGGATAGAAAAAATTAAAGTTTTACTCATGCGAACAGAATGGTTTTGCAATGCATTGGATAAATTAAACATCCAATATTTTAGAGAGGAAAACATGAATATTGTTACCATCAGATCAGAATATATCAAGCCTGAAATTGCAGCGCAATTTGATTTGGTTCCTGAGCAACACAACGACCAAAATAAATGGTATAAAGTGGTTATTATGGACCATGTAGAGATTGACAACCTAATGCAGTTAATAGACGCCTTAAAGAAATAGTATTACTTTTTAGGAAAAGCCTTTTTGTTAAATACAATAAGTAATCCTACGCCAGTGCTTATGGCTGTATCGGCTACATTAAAAACTGGATCGAAAAAAGTAAAATGTCTATTTTCAAAAATAGCATAGTGTTTTCCTCCTAAAAAAGGGATCCAGTTTGGCATATCAAAACTCAAATTTGGTATCCAATCTGGCAACGCGGTATCTATCATAGGAAAATAAAGCATATCTACTACTTTACCGTGAAACAGTGGAGCATAACCACCTTCATCTGGTAAAAAAGTAGCTAGCTGCCTATAACTATCGTTAAAAAATATACCGTAAAATACAGAATCAATAATATTTCCAAGAGCACCAGCAAAAATTAAAGAAACCGCAGTAATCAAAACTTTATGTGCTTTGTTTTGAATAGAACTCCACAACCAATACCCAATTCCACCTATAGCAACCAACCTAAATAGAGTAAGAAATAATTTACCCGATTTCCCTCCAAACTCTTTACCCCAAGCCATGCCATTGTTTTCGAGAAAATGAATACGAAACCAATCCAATCCCATTACTTTGATCTCTTCACTCAACACAAAATGTGTTTTGATATAGATTTTAGAAATCTGGTCAATCAATAAAATAATAACTATTAATATTGCGGCTTTTTTCAAAGGTGTTTCTGTTTAAAAATTTTACAATTATACTAATTATTTATTTAACAGCATGTAGTTCAATATTGGCGAAAGTAGCTTTAATTTCCAATTTATTTAGGGCATTACCTAAAACACCTTTATAGGTATTCTTTTTATTTTGATTCAACTCAAAATCATTAGTAACCACTCCTTGTCTAGTTTGGATATCCATATACACATCTTGTAAATCTACACATGTTATTTTACCCGTATGTAATTGCACTTTTACTGCTCCATGTACTTCCTTTAAATAGATGATTCCTTCATCCAATTGTACTTCTAATTCACCAACCAAATGCTGAATGTCAATATTACCTTGACCACACACTAAGGTTAACCTTCTGTTTTGAGGGATTTTAATGGTATAAGAATTGTATAAAGGTTGTACGGTACACTGTTTGTCTACTAACTCCGCTTGGTGTTCAAAATTTACCTGTTCAAAACCTTGGAGTAGTATATTGTTGTTTACCTCTTTAAGGATAAAGTTTGCCGACAAATCTTCCTCATTTTCAGCATATACTTCTATTTGATTAGAGTTGTCATCGCCAATAACTTGAATAGAATTAACCAACGGAAAAGTAGCCATGATGTTTTTAGTGGTGCTTTGTAACGTCTTTCGCACTACTTTTTGGGCAAACGTATTGCTTATAAACAACAAAAAGACCATAAAAATAAGTCTTTTTGTTATTGATATGTATTTAGTTTTACTAGCGCTGTTGCCTTTTTGCTTCAATACTTAAAGTTGCATGAGGAACCAATTTTAATCGTTCCTTTTGAATTAAACTACCTGTAACACGGCAAATACCATAGGTTTTATTTTCTATGCGTAAAAGTGCATTTTTTAAATCGCGAATGAATTTTTCTTGACGAATTGCCAATTGTACATTTGCTTCTTTAGACATGGTTTCCGATCCTTCTTCAAATGCTTTAAAAGTTGGCGAAGTATCTTCTATACCGTTGTTACTATCATTTTTATAAGAGCTTTTGATTAATGCTAAATCTTCTTCTGCTCTTCTTATTTTATCTTCGATTATAGCTCTAAATTCTGCTAAATCAGCGTCCGGGTATCTTACTTTGTTGTCATTCATTTTAAAACTTTTTCTAACAATAGTTCTGTATTAACTTCATCAAACACAATACTATTTCCATTATTAACTTGTTCTTGCAACACCAACTCATTGGTTAATGTTTCATTTTTGATATAATCTTCATTCGATGTAACTGCCTTATCTACAATACCATCTTTTTGAATAAACAATTTTATTTTATCAGTAACTTCTAGTCCTTTATCTTTTCTTAGATTTTGAATTCTATTTATCAACTCTCTCGCAATTCCTTCATTTGTTAAGTCCTCAGATATAGAAACGTCTAAAGCAACGGTTAAATTGCCCTGATTGGCAACCAACCAGCCTTCAATATCTTGGGTAGAAATTTCTACTTCTTTCAAAGTAATGGTTTCTATATTACCTTGAATTTCTATAGCTAAACTACCTTCTTTTTCTATTGTAGACAACTCTTCATCGGTAAGATTTTGAATAGCCGTAGCTACAAACTTCATATTCTTACCAAATCTTGGACCTAGAACTTTAAAATTAGGTTTTACATTTTTTATCAAAATGCCCGAAGCATCATCAATCAGTTCTATTTCTTTTACATTTACTTCAGAAATTATCAAATCGGCAACAGCTTCAATATCTTCTCTTTCTTGCTGGTCTAAAACAGGAATCATTATTCTTTGCAATGGTTGTCGCACTTTTATCATTTCTTTCTTCCTTAAGGATAATACCATAGAAGAAATGGTTTGTGCTTTTTGCATTTTTCGTTCTAACGATTCGTTAATTAAAGACAAATCAGCTTTTGGAAATTCACCCAAATGTACAGAACTAATATTATTTTCGGAAGTATTTCTTGTTAAATCTTTAAACAAATTATCCATAAAAAATGGTGCAATTGGCGAAGCCATTTTTGCCACATTTAACAAACAAGTATACAAAGTTTGGTAGGCAGAAATTTTGTCTTTTTCATATTCTCCTTTCCAAAATCTACGTCGGCAAAGCCTCACATACCAATTGCTTAGATTTTCAGTTACAAAATATTGAATGGCTCTAGCAACTTTGGTAGGCTCATAATCATTATAAAACTCTTCTACGTTTTTAATTAAGGTGTTGAGTTCTGATAAAATCCACTGGTCAATTTCGGGTCTTTCTGTAATAGCGATTTCTTCTTCCGCGTAAGCAAAATTATCAATATTTGCATACAAAGAAAAGAAAGAATAAGTATTGTATAAGGTTCCAAAAAACTTACGACGCACCTCTTCTACTCCTTCTAAATCAAACTTTAAATTATCCCAAGGGTTTGCATTAGCAATCATGTACCAACGCGTAGCATCTGGTCCATATTTTTGCATGGTTTCAAAAGGGTCGATAGCATTGCCTAAACGCTTAGACATTTTCTTACCTTCTTTGTCTAAAACCAAGCCGTTTGAAACTACATTTTTATAAGCAACCGAATCAAAATTCATGGTTGCAATGGCGTGTAAGGTGTAAAACCAACCTCTGGTTTGGTCTACTCCTTCAGCAATAAAATCGGCAGGAAAAAATTTGTTTTCATCAATTTTTTCTTTGTTTTCAAACGGATAATGCCACTGTGCATATGGCATTGCACCAGAATCAAACCATACATCTATCAAATCAGATTCGCGTTGCATTGGTTTTCCGGAAGGAGAAACTAGTACAATTTGATCGACAATATTTTTATGCAGATCTATTTTTTCGTAGTTCTCATCAGACATATCTCCTATTACAAAATCTTCAAAAATATCTTTTTGCATGAAGCCTTTTGCAATAGATTTTTGCATTTCTTCTTTCAATTCTGCAACAGAACCTATGATGGTTTCTTCTGCACCATCTTCCGTTCTCCAAATTGGTAATGGCGTTCCCCAATAACGAGAACGAGATAAATTCCAATCGTTGGCATTTTTTAACCAGTTGCCAAATCTTCCTTCTCCAGTTGATTTTGGTTTCCAATTGATGCTAGTATTTAAATCAAACATTTTATCTCTTTGTTCCGTAACTTTTACAAACCAAGAGTCTAAAGGATAGTATAAGATAGGTTTATCGGTTCTCCAACAATTTGGATAACTATGTTTGTATTTTTCAACTTTAAAAGCTCTGTTTTCTTCTTTTAATTGGATGGCTATTTCAACATCAACAGATCTTTCGGGTACTTCTGCATCATTGTAATACTCATTTTTTACATATTTTCCTGCGTAAGGACCCACGTGTTTGGTAAATTTTCCTTGCAAATCTACCAAAGGAATTGGGTTGTTGTTTTCATCTAAAACCAACATTGGTGGTACTTCTGGCTCTGCTTGTTTGGCAACCAAGGCATCATCTGCACCAAAAGTTGGAGCGGTATGTACAATACCTGTACCATCCTCGGTAGTAACAAAATCGCCTGCAATAATTCTAAATGCATTTTCCGCATTTTGGTACGGTAAAATAAAAGGCAATAATTGTTCGTACTTTATTTCTAATAAATCTTCTCCTTTACATTCGGCAACTACTTGAAATGGTATTTTTTTATCTTCTTTTTTATAAGCATTTAATGCCTCTTCATTTTCAACCTGTACAAACTTTTTATCAAACTGATAGTTTAATAATGCTTTTGCCAATACAACCGTTATAGGCGCAAAGGTGTATTGGTTATAGGTTTTTACAATAGCATAGTCTATTTTTTTTCCTACCGTCAAAGCGGTATTCGATGGTAAAGTCCAAGGTGTGGTTGTCCATGCTAAGAAATATAAATTATCAGCGAAAGCTTTTAAAAACTTAGGCAATGAGCTTTCTACAGCTTTAAATTGCGCAACTACAGTAGTATCGGTTACATCTTGGTAAGTTCCTGGCTGATTTAACTCGTGGGAACTCAACCCTGTACCTGCTTTTGGCGAATAGGGTTGGATGGTATAGCCTTTGTACAATAGGTCTTTTTGATACAATCTTTTTAACAGCCACCAAAGGGTTTCCATATACTTTGGTTGGTAGGTAATGTATGGGTCGTTCATATCTACCCAATGCCCCATTTTACGAGTCAATTCTTCCCAAATATCTGTGTATCTCAATACTGCTTTTTTACAAGCTTCGTTATAAGCTTCTACAGAAATTGTTTTGCCTATATCTTCTTTGGTAATTCCAAGTTCCTTCTCTACCCCCAGTTCAATAGGTAAACCATGGGTGTCCCAACCAGCTTTTCTGTTTACCTGAAAGCCTTGTAAGGTTTTATAGCGACAAAATATATCTTTAATGGCTCTACCCATTACATGGTGAATACCCGGTAATCCATTTGCGGATGGAGGGCCTTCAAAAAACACAAATGGTTCTTTACCTTCTCTTGAGCTAATACTTTTTTGGAATATATCGTTTTCCTCCCAAAATTTCAGGGTTTCCTCTGCAACATCTGTAAGGTTTAATCCTTTATATTCTCTAAATTTCTGACTCATTTTTCTGCACCTATTAATTAAGTTTGCAAAATTACATATTTTCTTGCTATTTACACTTTATGCCATAAAAAAACACGCTTACAAAAAAGCGTGTTTTTAAGTCTCGATTTTTATAAAAAATTTGATTAATTCCTAATTACTACAAATTCTGTTCTTTTATTTTGTTTGTGTTCTAACTCTGTACATTTTACGCCATTAGAACATTTATTTACCAATTTTGTTTCTCCATAGCCTTTACCAGTAATACGTCTTGGATCTGCACCCAATTCAATAAGGTATCTTACGGTTTCATTTGCTCTTCTTTGCGATAACATTAAATTGTAGCCATCGCCCCCTCTAGAGTCTGTATGTGCACCAAATTCTAAGACCATTTTTGGAAATTTATTCATCAATCTAATCACCTTAGTCAATTCATCTTTTGATTTTTTAGTTAAATCTGCTTTATTCAATTCAAAAGTTATTGTTTTTACATTTAGCATTTCTACACCATTTCTCTCGATAAACTCTCTCTCTTCTAAGTCAATGGTGATTTTATTTTCAAAACCATTTTCATGACTGGCGGTGAGTTCCTTTTTATTTTCAAAATAGCCCTCTTTAAATCCATCAATACTAAAAGTTTCTCCACAACTTAAAGCAAAGTTAAACGTACCATCTGCAAGCGTTTCTACTTTTTTTATTTTATTTCCTTTACTGTCGTATAAGGTTACAAATACATTTGGAATAGGTTGTTTGGTTAACTTGTCTACAAAAACACCAGCAACCGTTTGGTCACAAATTGGGTTTACCGTTTCTTGAATAAAGGAGTAAATATCATCATCCCCTTTTCCTCCTCTTCTATTGGAAGAAAAATATCCGCTTTGTGTTTCGTTATTGATGATAAAAGAAATATCATCTCCTTTACTATTCATTGGTTTGCCCAAATTGATGGGTTTTTCTAATGAACCATCTAATTTTGTCATGTAAATGTCTAGTCCTCCTCTACCTCCCGGTCTGTTTGAAGAATAATATAGAACATTACCATCTACATAAGGTGTGTATTCTTTGTATTTGGAATTGATATTTGGCCCCAAATTGACAGGTGCCCCATAGTGTTCATTATTGATAGAGACTACGTATAAATCTGTATCTCCATAACCACCAGGCATATTAGATATAAAGTATAATTTTTTTCCATCGGCACTTACTGATGGATGACCAGTATCATAGTTATCACTATTAAATGGTAAGGTTACAATATCCTTCCAATGCCCGTTCGAACCAATTGTAGCTCTAAATATTTTAATATTACCTGATTTTAATTCTCCGTCAAGGTAGTTGTTGGAAGTAAAGTAAACATACTTTAAATCTGGTGAAAAAGCCACCATGGCATCATGGTATTTAGAGTTGACACTTTTTGAAAATGGCTTGATGTTGGTAATTTCACCTTTGGCATCTACATTGCCAATATATAAATCTAAGAAGGGTTGGTCATTTCCATCCCATTTTTTATTCGATACTCCTGGTGCTCTCCTTGAAGAGGCAAAAACAATTTTATTCTTGCCGTAGAAAGTAGTACCAAAATCTAAGTTGGGTGAATTGCCGTCTAAATTTTTTATGCTATAACTAGCTGCTGTAAGTTGTGCACTTGCATAAGCAGTTAGCAAACAGAACAAAAATGTTAAAAAATTTTTCATATTACAAATATCACTTCTTAACATCGAAAAAAAGCCTACGATAAATCGTAGGCTTTTTTTAAAAGTCTTACATTTTTATGATTACAAACTCGGTACGTCTGTTCATCGCATGCTGTGCTTCTGTACAATCTACTCCATCAGAACATTCATTAATTAATTGGGTTTCTCCATAGCCTTTACCCGTAATTCTACTAGCATCTATACCTTTTTCAATAATATAATTAACCGTTGAGCTAGCTCTTCTGGTAGATAGCCAAATATTATATCCCTCAATACCTCGTGAATCGGTATGTGAACCTGATTCGATAATCATTTCAGGATATTTATTCATCAATTCTACTACTTTATCTAATTCACGCTTTGCATCTTTATTTAAGTAGGATGAATTTAATTCAAAATAAATTGGCTCAATGTTTACAATATAAGTACTTGGTCTTACTTTAACAATTTCTTCTGGCAGTTCTTCTGGTAAACCTTCTGGTTTATCTTCTTCAACAGCCACTGGGGTTTCAATTTGTTCTAATATATCTCCTGTACCTAATAAAATCAATAGTTTGGTAATTTTATCCGCTTCGGCAGTTGTGGTCAATGATTTACTTTGGGTAGTATAACCTTCTTTACTACCTTCTAATTTGTATGCTGTTTCGCAAAGCACTTCTAATTCAAACACTCCTTCATCATTTACTTCTACGCTATTCAACACGGTACCTTCTGCATCTTTTACTGCAACGGTAGCACCTTGAACAATTTCTGCAGTTTCCTTGTCGCGAACTTCTCCTGTAATTAATTGCATACATTTAAATTGTACTGGCTCTAATTCAACAAAAGAATAAATATCATCATCGCCCATGCCTCCCCCACGATTGGATGAAACATAACCTTTTCGGGAAGTTTTATTAATTATAAACACAAAATCATCTTTATTAGAGTTGATCGGTTTATTTAACAAAACAGGTTTTGGCGGGTATTTTGTAAGCTTGGTAGCATATACATCTAATCCTCCCATTCCACCATCTCTATCTGATGAAAAATACATCACCTCACCATCTATAAAAGGTGAAAATTCTTTAGCCACAGAGTTAATTTTTGGCCCTAAATTTACTGGGTTTCCAAATCCACTTTGGTTAATGGATACACTGTAGATATCTGTTTGCCCCAAAGAACCCGGCATATCGGATATAAAGTATAAAGTTTTTTCATCATCGCTCAAAGCTGGATGGCCAACAGAATAACTCACATCATTAAAAGGCATAGGAATTATATTTACCCACTCTCCTTTTTCGTTAACTGATGCTTTAAACATAGCTAAATTTGCCATTTGTTTTGCGTCTCTAGCTAGTTTCTTATTATAAAAATTGTTTCTTGTAAAATAAACTGTTTTTAAATCTTTGGTAAAGATTACATCTGCTTCGTGGTAACGAGAATTTATTTCACCTTTAAGTAGTTCATGGTTTACTAAGCCTCCATCGGGAGTGATATCAGAAACATACAAATCTAAATATCTTTGTCCGTTGTCTTCCCATACATCATTTACTAAGGTAATTCCTTTTTTAGGTGTTGCATAAACTAATTTATTTTCCCCATAAAAAGCAGTTCCAAAGTCAGAATTTTTTGAGTTGATTCCTAAAGTTTTAATGGTGTATTTACCCGAACCTTCGGTTTGTGCGGTAGCTACTCCTATACAAAATAGCAGTATAATTAAAAAATAATTTTTCATAAATTCCCCTTTTTTTATGTAATCATTGTCCTAGAAAAATCTAGGTGACTTTAAATTTTTCTTTGAAAAATCAATGTCGTATAATAAGATCAATTCATGTGATCCGTTTGTATTTGTATTTGAAAA
>JAUIAA010000024.1 GCA_030425715.1 Bacteroidia bacterium
ATTCTGCAATGAACCGTCAAATTGCTCGTGGTAAAATTGAAATGTTCAATCGCCACGAAATGTTAGATGTAGTAAAAGTAGATGGTAAGGCAAGAGGAATTATTGCACGTAATTTAATTACAGGAGAGATTGAGCGTCATTCAGCACATGCAGTTGTAATTGCTTCTGGCGGTTATGGAAATGTTTATTTCTTATCTACCAACGCCATGGGATCTAACGCAACAGCTGCTTGGAAAATTCATAAAAAGGGTGCCTTTTTTGCGAATCCTTGTTATACACAAATTCATCCAACTTGTATTCCTCGCTCGGGAGATTACCAATCCAAATTAACCTTGATGTCTGAGTCTTTACGTAATGATGGAAGGATTTGGGTACCCAAAAAAATGGAAGATGTATTGGCAATCCGAGAAGGAAAATTAAAACCAACCCAAATTGCCGAAGAGGATAGAGATTATTATTTAGAAAGAAGATATCCTGCGTTTGGTAACTTAGTGCCTCGTGATGTTGCCTCAAGAGCTGCAAAAGAAAGGTGTGATGCGGGTTATGGGGTAAATGCTACAGGAGAAGCGGTTTATTTAGATTTTGCCTCTGCAATTCAACGTTATGGCAAAGAACAAGCTAAACTACACCACATTAGCAATCCAACAGAAAAAGAAATTTACGATCTTGGAAAAGCAATAGTAGAAGAGAAATATGGCAATTTATTTCAGATGTATGAAAAAATTGTAGATCAAGATCCATATAAAACTCCAATGATGATTTATCCAGCTACCCATTACACCATGGGTGGAGTATGGGTAGACTACAATTTGATGACTACTGTTGAGGGATTGTATTGTATTGGCGAAGCAAATTTTTCGGACCATGGAGCGAATAGGTTGGGAGCATCCGCACTAATGCAAGGTTTAGCAGATGGTTATTTTGTATTGCCTTATACTATTGGAGATTACTTATCTCAAGATATCCGTACTGGAAAAATTCCTACCAATAGTGCAGAATTTGATGCTGCAGAGAAAGAAGTAAGAGAGCGCTTAGAGTTTTTTGTAAATAATAAAGGAGAACACTCTGTAGACTATTACCACAAAAAATTAGGAAAAATTATGTGGGATAAGGTAGGAATGGCTCGTAATGAAAAGGGCTTAACAGAAGCCATGAAAGAGATTAAGGAATTACGTGAAGATTTTTGGAAGAATGTAAAGGTTCCTGGAGATTTAAATGAAATGAATCCAGAATTAGAAAAAGCGGGTCGTGTAGCAGATTTCTTAGAATTGGGAGAATTATTTGCCAAAGACGCCTTAATGAGAGAAGAGTCTTGTGGAGGGCACTTTAGAGAAGAATCTGTGGAATTAGACGGAGAACAAAAAGGAGAAGCCAAAAGAAATGATAAAGACTTTGCATTTGTTGCAGCCTGGGAGTACAAAGGCGAACCTGCAGATGCAGTATTGCACAAAGAAGAATTGGAGTTTAAGGATATAGAATTGAAACAACGCTCATATAAATAAGATACCAATTTAGTTAATGTACCCATGTAACAATTGGTACATTTTCAAATTGATTCATTTTCAAATTGAATACAATGAATTTAACATTAAAGATTTGGCGTCAAAAAAACGCAAGTGATAAAGGAAAAATGGTGGATTACAAAGTAACCGATATTTCAGAGCATATGTCTTTTTTAGAAATGATGGATGTTTTGAATGAGCAATTGGTAAATACAGGGGAAGAACCTGTTGCTTTTGATCACGATTGTCGAGAAGGAATTTGCGGTATGTGCTCTATGTATATCAATGGAGAAGCGCATGGTCCTGATAGAGGAGTTACCACCTGCCAGTTACACATGAGAATGTTTAAAGATGGTGATACCATTACCATTGAGCCTTGGAGAGCCAATGCATTTCCTGTAATTAAGGATTTGGTAGTAGATAGAACTTCTTTTGAAAGAATACAGCAAGCTGGTGGATTTATCTCTGTAAATACTTCAGGAAATACCCAAGACGCAAACGCTTTACCTATATCTAAACATGCTGCAGATGAAGCTATGGATGCTGCAACTTGTATTGGTTGTGGAGCTTGTGTGGCAACCTGTAAAAATTCATCTGCGATGCTATTTGTAGGTGCAAAAGTCTCACAGTATGCTTTGCTACCACAAGGTCAAGTAGAGGCAGTAGATCGTGTTAAAAACATGGTGGCTCAAATGGATTTGGAAGGTTTTGGAAATTGTACCAATACAGGTGCTTGTGAAATTGAATGCCCTAAAGGAATTTCCTTAGAGAATATTGCTAGAATGAATCGTGAATTTATAAAAGCGAACGTTTAAGCTAAAAATAATGGATAAAAAAGCTGAGCAATGAATTCATTGCTCAGCTTTTTTATTTAATTCTATTATAATCTGATTCTGTTATTTAGGACTAGACTACCTATATAATTTTTTGTAATACATTATTTAATTAATTCAAAATCTCCAGGCTGCCACGTTTTGTCAAACCAAGGTTCTAGTGGGCCATAGAGTCTGAACAAAACAAAAAATCCTTTACCAGGTACCGATTGTAGCCAGTTTGCTTCACTGCCTTCAGGTGCATTGTTCGTTGCTCCAAAATACAAAGTTACTGAACCATCCTCATTCTTAACTAATGGTGATCTTTGGCTACTTACGCTTGGTAAATTCTGCTCTGTCTGCAATTCTGAACGTGTTTGTGGATCGTACATCACTACCGACCAAAAATCCTTAGCTGGTACATTGGCTGGAATATTTAGCGTGTAGTTTTTAGAACCGTCGAGATAATTGCCTTCTCCGTCTAAAAAAGCCGCGGCATACTGAGAACCTTTACCTACCATCTTCATAACCATAGCCGGTGTATTTACTGTAGCTACGTAAAAAAATCGTGTGCGTGCATCTAAGAAACGACCACCTTTACCATCATTTTTTAACCATCGATAATCTCCGCCAATAAAGCCTGATTCCCAATGTCCTGTTTTGAATATAGATGACTCTTTCTCTCTAGTTTTAAAAGAAATTGCGCGGGCGGTAGCATTACCTACAGCCACGGCCTCTGTTAGAATAGCTTTCATTCTATCATCTGGACTAAAGGGTATGCCTTTTTCAATACCAATACTTGCAAATAACCCGCGTAATTCTGGATCTAAAAATGACACAGGTTCTCGCTGAATAACGTCACCAAGTTCTTTATAAAAATCATAATCATTGGCATGAATAGTATTAAATTCTTTTTCAGATCCATTGATGAATTCCATCGTTGGAGGATTGCCTTTATCTTTGAGGGGATAAATTTTCAAACCATCACGAAACATCGTTGACGAGAAATCGGCTTTCCCATCCACCAGAAATCCTCTAAGGATAAGCCAATTAACATAGCTTGTAGACTTAGCCACAAAATAGCCCTTTGGTGTTTCTCCATCATAATCAGGTGGCAGAATTAAATATTTCCCACCTTTACCTCTGTCTGGACCTGGGGCACCCATATCTACTACAAATCTAAAATAAGCATCGTTTACAGTACCTGGCCCACAACCTGCAGGAATTTCTACAACGGTCGGTCCGTCATTTTTTAAATCCAGAAAAGTAGATGCATAAACGGTACTGGTATTACCTGTTAAAAATAATGGGTTGGAATCCATTAATTCGTCGAATATAATTACTTGGTTTGCTGTGTTGCTACCAGCTTCTTGCATGCCCAACCGAAGTCCTTCTATTGAAGTAGCTGGGATTCCATTTAAAAATGTTTCAACACCCCGCATAAAGTCAAGATTGTCGTATACTTTTTTCGTGGTTTCTTCAGACGGCAGACCGTCGAAGAAGTTTAAGGAGCCTAGCCTTGTTTCTACCACATCGGGAGTCAATATTTTTTCAGGGACATCTGTATTGAATTTCTCTTTAATTGACTTGATTGAATTCGTTTCGATCACTGCGTCTTCTACTTTACTCTCTTTACTTGGATTTTGGCAGCTGATTGCTGTAAGCGAAAGAATACCAATTACAATTGGTAATCTGTGTTTTAAATTCATCATTGAAAAAGTTTTAAGTTTATTGTTTTTTTAATATTTAATTTAAAATGGTTTGATGTTATTTCATCAATTCAATATCACCAAGCTGCCATGTTTTATCAAAAAATGCTTGTTGTGTACCATAGGTTCTAAATACAGGAAACCAACCTTCGCCTTCATTAGTTTGCACCCAGTTGCTCTCTTTTCCTTCTGGAGCTGTGTGGCCTATATACAGATCAACACTGCCATCTGCATTTACTTTTAAATCTTTATCTCTTGAATCAATGCTGGTAGCTCTAAGTTTATCTTTTGCACCTTTATTATCTATAAAACAACGCGTGCTTTCACTATATAAGGTGAATGCCCAGAAATTAGATGCAGGCATATCTGCTGGTATATGGATTTTGTAGGTATTTGACCCGAGCAAAACGTTGCCGTCTTTATCTTTTTTATTCACTAAATAACTCGTCGTACCAGGACCAGGTGTGTTTGATTTCATACCTGCAGTTATAGTTACGGCTTCGTAATAGTATTCATTACTTTCATCTAGATAATAATCTGTCTCGGTTGTTTTGGTCAATGGGATATTCGCCATCAATCGATACCAAGTGGTGTTATCATAATAAGGCTCATCGTGTCTTGGTTCTATCTGGTTGGCTCTACTCATGAGATCCCCCAAATTGGCACCTTCAGTTAAAATTGTTTTTAATTCTGCCGATGGATTCAAGGCTTGTCCATTTTCAATCCCTAAATAACGTAAGTACGTATAGAAGATTTTGTCTTCTTCTTTCTGTGGTTCATCTTGAATAAATTGGTGTACCAATTCAAAGTATGCATACCCAGTAGGCATGGTGCCTGAAAAGCGTTTGTTTGTATTGGCAATAAACTTTGCTGGCTTTAAGGTTTCTCCATATTTACCAATCAAAAAGCTTTCTTTCATCTTTGTCACTACCGCTTGATCGGTTGATAAAAAACGCGTGCCAATCATGATTTTATTGGTCGTGGCGTTTATTGTAAAATAGCCTTTGGTATCTAATTTTGAAACATCGTATCCATTTGGTACAATAAGGTATTTACCTCCTTTACCTTTATCAGAACCCATTAAGCCTAAATCGCCCAAAGAGAGTTGGAAAAAATCCATCACACCACCTGCAGAAGGGCCTGCTGGATAATCAATCACTACTGGTCCCGTTTTGGCAAGATTTGCCCAAGCTATGACATAAGGAGTGGTAGCATTGGCAGTAAGGATCCCTACTTTTTCTTCAAAAGACCTGGATTCTACAAAATCTAAATCATTTGCGCCATAAATAGCATTGGCATTGTACCACTTTTGAAAGGAGACTAATGGCAGTGACCATTCGTAAATAGAAACCGCACGTTGTAAGTTCAATTGAGCATTCAGTTTATCTATAGATTCTTTGGTAAGATAACTTTGATTCAGTTGAATGTTACCAAAATCGGTTTTGATTAACTCATTACCTTGTAGCGTAGCATCTACAAGTGGTACTGCATGGCTTTTCTTGGTTTGACTGAAACCGAAAGATACTATAGCTATTGCCAACAGTAACAGGATTTTGGATTTGTTTTTCATCTTAAATTGGTTTAATTAGTTTTTATAGTTGGTTAAAGGCAAGTGTTATTTTTTACTAAAGTCAATGCTAGATGTATATAAAGTTTGGGCCAAACCATAAACGACAACCAGAAGTGTTTTAAGCTTCCTTCCTATATTCAAATACTTTCAGTTGGGTCTAATCTACCTTTTTCAATTCCATCCAAAAAGGAAATATGTTTTTTGAATCAACAGCATAGAACGGTATCAAATCACAATTCATTTTTGGAAAGTAGACGTTCTTCATTTCAATAATATCTGCGCCCTCTTTTTCATTTAGTATTTGTTTTACAAATGTATTTGCCTCCAAATACATTCTCCCATTTGCTTTGACAGGTTTGATGAATTTAAATTTTATGTCATAGTACCCTTTCTCTATGCTTACTTTCCATTTGCCATATATTTCTTCTTGATCCCAAATTCCGCGTTGCCCTCCTGCATCATTCCTATTTAATATAATTGGGTTTTCATGCGTATTTCCAACAATAACACGAGGTGGATAAATGAGATTTTCAGAAGCTATTAATTCACTATAAGTTTTATCAAGCTCTTCTTTGAGGTTATTTGCAATAATTTTATTTTCTATTACGATATTCTTTTGTTCGTAGGGATCATTTTCAAGATTAAACAGTTCAAAATCTGCAATGGTAGCATTATAATTCGTTTTTCCAACTAGTTTGTAATTGCCTTTTTGTAGAGACATATTATAATACAGTTCGGGAAAGCGTCTTGTCCAGTAAAAAAATAATGATCTGTTTGCCCAATCAACCTCAGTTCCCTGTATAAGTGGAAGTAGACTTTTGCCATCAATTTTTCTTTTTTTAGGCAACTCTACATGACATATTTGTGATAGAGTTGGTAAAATATCAATGTGAGCAGTTGTGGTTTCTATATCTTTATTTTTCTGAAAAGAGGAAGGATATTTCAAATAAAACGGCACCCGAATACCTCCTTGATAAACATTCCCTTTGAGACCTCTCATACCACTTACATATCTTGTTTGCTGTGGACCATTATCCGTCATAAAAATAATGAGGGTATGGTCTGCAATATTTAATTCGTCTAATTTTTTTAAGAGTCTACCTAAGTTGTCATCAATGTTTGTAACCATTGCATATACTTTTCGGGCATCCTCCTTATCCTTTTCTGTCATTTTGGAAAATGGCTTGTTGTCATTCTCAAAACCAGAAGCAGGATCAATGTCTTTATATTTTTGATAATATTTTTCTGGAACTTGTAAAGGTGTATGTGGAGCGTTAAAGGCGAGATAACAGAAAAAGGGGGATGCTTTATTTTTTTCAATAAATTTTATAGCTTGTTCTGTAAAAATATCTGAGCAATAACCTTCATAGGCTTCTTTTTTGTTATTATGCCAAAGTACAGGGTCAAAATAGCTCTTGTCTCCTTTAAAATAGGTTGTAATATCACCAACTTGTCCCATTCCGCCGGAAAGATGAATCAACGATTCATCAAAGCCTTGATCACTTGGTCTACTAGGGTAATTATCTCCCAAATGCCATTTGCCAAATATTCCAGTTTTATAATTTGCTTGTTTTAGCATTTCTGCGATAGTTACTTCATTTGAAGCCATGGTTGCTCCACCATTATAAGTATCTCTAATACCAGTACGTAAAGAATAGCGCCCAGTCATAAGGCTTGAACGAGTTGGAGCACAAACAGGGGAAACATAAAAATTATTAAAACGAATGTTTTCTGCTGCAAATTTATCTATTACCGGAGTTTGTACATGTGGATTTCCATTAATACCTAAGTCTCCATAACCTTGGTCATCGGTCATGACTATAATTACATTTGGGTGTTGCTTATGCTGAGCATAACCGATTACAAAAAACAATAAAAAACAACAGGATACGGTGAAAGAAATATTTTTAATTTTCATGTTTTGATTTTATGATGCTGCCTCATACTAAAATAGAACTACAGTTAGATTTAGGCTGATAGTTTACTTGACAGTCGGTTGGTTTGTTGTATCTTATTTGCTGTTTTGAAATCTAAAGATAAGCGTATTCTTATTATTCTATTTAGATTAATTGTTTTTTTCTTGTCTACAAGTAGATAGTTTTTAAGTTCAAGCACAGAATTGTGCTATAATTACATAGTGTTTCTAGCCTTTATTCAGGACGGGGCATCGCATATCACTACAAACTTTGATAGTTTTATAACAGAACTAACTTTTTAAATCATTTAATTTAAAATTTCAATACTTTTTGTTTACTTTGTTATAAATGTCTAAAATCAATACTGAAAATATTATTGAACTTCTTTGTCAAGGAGATGATGCTGTATTACATAAGATATATGTAGAAAACAGAGAGCCGTTTCTTAAATTTGCAT
The DNA here is from genome assembly GCA_030425715.1 of Bacteroidia bacterium. Lineage (GTDB taxonomy): Bacteria > Bacteroidota > Bacteroidia > Flavobacteriales > Flavobacteriaceae > Lutimonas. The sequence goes on from JAUIAA010000024.1 coordinate 7,967, forward strand.
CAAAATATCACGTACAAAACAGTGATGCTGCAGATATCTATCAAGATACTATTTTAGCATTAAGACAGAATGCAATAAATGGTAAGATTAAAGAGTTAAACAGCCATATTTCTACCTATATATTTGCTATAGGAAAATATAAAATTTACCAACTATTTAGAGACAGGTCAAAATTAAAATTTACAGAAGATTTAAAAATTACTGAAAATAGTTTTGAGTTAAATGTTAACCTTTTGGATGAAAAACTAACTAACCAACAAGAGCTGATTAAAAAGTGTTTGAACAAGTTAGGAAAACAATGCCAAAAAGTATTAACTTTATTCTATTTTCAAGGTTACGTACTAGACGAAATTAAAAACATTTTAGAATACAGTGACAAAAACGTGTTAAAAAGCCAAAAATCACGCTGCCTAAAGCAGTTAAAAGATTTAATAAAAAAAGAATTATGAGTAATTTTGAACTGATTGATAAATACTTTGAAAATTCACTTTCCCCTAAAGAGCAACTTAAATTTAATGAGCTGTTAGAAAATGATTCCTCGTTTAAAGAAGAGTTTTTGTTTCAAAAAGATTTGAAAATAGCAATTCATCATAACCAAAACGAAACACTTAAAAAAACGTTACAAGAATTTGAAAAGGAATTTGAAAAACCTTCAAAAATCATACAACTATCAAAAAAGTGGTGGATTGCGGCATCTATTTTGGCCATAGCTGCAATTGGCTTATGGTTTACATCCAATAATTACCCATCTAATGATACGCTTTTTGCAGATAATTTTGAAGCTTATAGAAATGTGGTACTGCCTGTTGAGAGAGGTAGTATGCCAACTAGCATAGCCAAAAGTGCCTTTACGGCTTATGAAAATGGCGATTATAATAAGGCAATTCACCTATTTAATGATGCCAAACAAATAAGTAAAGAAGACGCTTCCTTTTACAAGGCAATGTGTTACTTATCATTAAATAAGCCAAAGGAAGCCATTCCTTTACTAAGACCTATTGCAGATGCAAAAAACACGAGTGATAAGATTCAAAATTTAGAAGAGTTAGCCAATTGGTATTTAGCTTTGGCATATTTAAAAAATAATGAAGTAAAAAATGCAATCTTTCAATTGGAAATAATTGCAGAAAATCCAGAATTTACTTGGAAAAAAGAAGAGGTTCTTACAATTTTAGATCAACTCAAGTAAAATTAACTAAACAACTTTTTCTTTACCCCGTAAATGGTAAGCCCTATAACCAAAGCTATTCCGAAATAGTAATAATAAGTATAAGACTTTTTAAGTGGTTTGGTGTTACCATTTAAAACAAAGCCCGACCAATAATAAGGATGCCGTAAATTAACGTCTTTTGTATTGGCTAAATAATCTAATTTGGCATGTTTTAGGGCTTCACTTTTAGATTCACCTTTATTTAAATGTTCGTAAAAAGAAACCATAATTTTCTTTGTCTCCTTATCAGGAATTTTCCATAAACTCATAATAATGGAAGGAACTCCAGCAAAGTTAAAAGCTCTTGCCATGCTTATTACTCCTTCTCCTTTTTCTAATTTCCCAAAACCTGTATTACAGGCACTAAGTACTGCAAGATTAGCTCGTATATTAGAGATGGAAATTTCTGAAGAAGTAAGTTCTCCATCACTAAAAATTAGCTTATTATACTGCGGGTTATCGTTGTTAATTTTTGCATGTGTAGCCAAATGTAATATAGAAAAGTTGTCTTTATTTTTGTAAAAACTTTCTTTTTTTGACTGCTCTCCTAAAAACTTTTTACCACTTAGCATTTTAGAAATTAATGCAACTTCATCATTGGCAGAAGAAAGAGAGTCTATACCAAAAAATACTGGAGAAAACCCTAACCAATACCCCTTGTTATCATATTGAAAATAATCATCTTTTAATTCTAAAAACAAACGAACGGAGCCAGCATAACTTATGGTAAAATTTTGAATAAGATAATTATTGTTTTCATCCTTTAAGATTTCAAACGGAATATAGCTCAAAACATTATCTGGCACAATTACCATTTTCTCTTTGGCAAAATTTATTTGCTGTTTCATTAAATAGAGAAACAGTTCACGACTGGTTTTATCAGCGTTCTTTTGATTTATTATAGACGACTTTAGTGTGTGTACACGCTCTATCAAATTATTCGCAATATTTCCTTTTAATAAAGTAACATTTTCTTTTGTGATGTTAAAGGTATATAAGTTGTTATCTCCTAAAAAATATGTAATTAACTGTGTGTTCTCATCTAGTTCGTTTTGAATATCTGTAATTTTAATTGCTTTATTTTGGTATTTTAAATTGGTATATCTTGGGTATTTATGGTTAAATATTTTATATAAACTATCCAATTTATGGCTAAAAACGATTCGGTCATTCAATAATTTACTATAAAACTCCTTATCTGGATTACTAGAAGATTTTTCATAGTATAAATCCATCTTTGTTTTCATCAATTTTTGTTTGATAGATTTTTCCAATTGTAATAAAGAATCTGGAATGCCACTGTAATACTTGTGTTTTGCATCTTGTAATTCTTCGTACAAATAGCTATTCCTATTCATTTCGGATAGGCTAAATGCTTTTTCTAAATATTTTTTGTCCTTGGCTTGGTGATAGAGCGCCCAACAAGTATTCAAGCCGCTTTCAAAAACAGAGCGGTAATCATTGGCAAAAGAGATTTTAGATATTTCTGAAGAATAATTTTTTTGGAGTAACCTAATTAATGCCACTTGATAATTGATCAAATCATACTTTTTATGCAAGTTTTTTACCTCAGAAGTTTTATCATATTGTTGCTGGTACCAATCTCCTTCTAACATCAAAACGTCTAATACTTGAAATGGAGACGTAATGTTATTTAAATCATTTGCATCATAATTTCCTGCAAGTTTTGTTTCCTTTATATAATTAAAAAAGGCTTGTTCATTGTTTTTATTTAATTCATTTTTAGCCAAATAGTATTTTGCAAGTGCTACATAATCACTTCTTACACCATATATTTTTTCATAACTATCTATTGCTTCTTTTAGTAATTGTTCAGTTTCTTTTGCCTTAATTTTTCTATTGCAATACATAATTGCCAAAGAAGTTTTCGCATGTGCTAAATATAATTTGCTATTGGTTTTTTCTCCAATATGTAATGCCTTTTTAAAATTTTCTTCGGCTAAATTGTATTGCTTGTTTTTTTCGTATAACTCGGCTAAATCGGTATAACTTTCACAGGTCCATTTATGATAAGGTCCGTAATGCCTTTCTCTAATTTGAACATTTTTTTTAATTAACTCAATAGCTTCTTTATAATTCCTTTTTCGGCTTAAAATATCAGCATTCGAAGTGTAAATAAAAGTCACGTTAGGATTCATTTCCCCATAAGTTTGCAAGGCTATATCTAAAGCTTTTTCTGCATATTTTTCTGCATTGGTCAAATCATTATTATACTTGTAAATATGCGCTATTCCAACATATACATCTGCTAAAAAGGTTGGCCCACTAGAATTTAGTAGTAAGTACTTTTCAGCTTCCTGATACAAGTCCATGGCTTCCTTTTGCAAACCTGTATCTTCGTATACCATAGCGAGATTATATGCAGAAACCGCCATTTCTTGTGGAAGGAACTGATCCTCTTTCTTCTTTTTTAATTCGAAAGATTTTCGATAATAATTTAAGGTACTATCTAAATTATTTTGATAGTAATAGCATACCCCAATAATGTTATAGATTTTGGCCAATCCAACACTATCCTTTAAGTTTTGATAAATTTTTAAAGCTTTATTCGAATTTTGAAAAGAGGCTTCATACTTTCCTAATTCAATTTCAATCCTCGCTTTTGTAAAATAAGTTTGTGCAAAGTAAATGGGTTCTAAATGGCTATTTTCTAACTCTTTTAATAAAGTCTTACTAATTTGGTAAGCTTTGTTAAATTTCCCCTCATAGCGTAAATTACTAATTACTATATTCTTATTTGTAACATACGCACTATCTATTTTTTGTGCATATATACTAGAAAATAATAAAACTATTATGCCAAATATTTTTACCTTTTTGAGTACCATTGAGGGATGTTAAATCATTGTTTCAATGCCAAAGAAACAATTTCAATGAGCCAAATTTAAGAAAATTTTAACATTTTAAGAGGTATTTTTGTTGCACAAATTATTTTTTAGCCACGGCTTCCAATTCTTTATACCAATCTTCTCCAAATTTTCTAATCAATGCTTGTTTTACAAATTGATATACAGGTACTTGAAGTTCTTTTCCCAAAGTACAAGCATCATCACAAATTTCCCATTGGTGGTAGTTTACGGCTGCAAAATCGCTATAATCCTGTACCCTTATCGGATATAAATGACAGGAAATGGGTTTTTTAAAATCAATATCACCTTGGTTATATGCCTCTTCAATTGCACAGAGGGCAACATTCTTTTCATCAAAAATTACATAAGCGCAATCTGCATTAGCAATCAAAGGAGTTTCGTGTTCTCCATCTTTATTCGTGGTAAATACGCCTTGCTCCTCAATTGCCGAAATTCCTTCCTTTCTTAAATAAGGTTTTACTTTTGGATAAATCTCTTCTAGAATCTTTGTTTCAGATGCTTCCAATGGTGCTCCAGCATCACCGTCTATGCAACAAGCTCCTTTACAAGCACTTAAATTACAAACAAACTCTTTTTCAATAATTTCTTCTGATACAATTGTTTTTCCTAATTGAAACATATTTAAGTCTTTTAGAAAGTTTTACAAAAATACATTCTTTTTCGACTCTTATAGAAACTCGAGTCTAAATATTAGGTCCATTTGATATATCTTTGCCTTTTTTTAAAAAGAGATGGATATAAGTTTAAATTTTAAGGAAATAATTACAGCAACCATGATTTTATTTGCTGTAATTGATATTATTGGGAGTATACCTATCATTATTGATTTACGTCAAAAAGTTGGTCATATCCAATCGGAAAAAGCATCTATTGTAGCCATGTTAATTATGATTACTTTTTTGTTTGTAGGTGCCGAAATCTTAAAATTAATTGGCATCGATGTCTATTCTTTTGCAGTAGCAGGAGCATTTGTTTTACTTTTTCTTGCCTTAGAAATGATATTAGGTATCCAATTATACAAAGAAGAATCTCCTGAAACAGCAAGTGTAGTGCCATTGGCATTTCCATTAATTGCAGGGGCAGGAACGATGACTACCATTTTATCCTTAAAAGCGGAATTTCAAACAGTTAACATCATAGTTGCTATTATTTTAAATATACTTTTTGTTTATATTGTTTTAAAGTCATCTAAAAAAATAGAGCGTATTATAGGTAAAGGAGGTATTAACGTGATAAGAAAGATTTTTGGAGTTATTTTATTGGCAATTGCCGTGAAATTATTTACCTCAAATATACAAGGCTTATTCAATTAAACTAATTTATGGAATTTGATGTGTTAATTATCGGAGGAGGGGCAGCAGGAATGTCCTGTGCTTTAGTTTTAGGATCAGCTATTGTTAAACCATATGCAAAAGATAAAAAAATTGGAATTGTTTTACACCAAAGGTCTTCCGATTTGGAAAGAGCTCTTTTTAATAATGTACTTGGAATTCCACAAGGAACAACGGGGAAAGAGATACTCGAAAGCGGTGCGGCCCAACTCAAAAGTGCCTATCCGCATGTGGTGCAAATTAAAAATGAAAAAACCTTAAAAGTGGGAGGAGTTGAAGGTAATTTTACCATCTATACCAATAAAAACAAATACAAGACAAAATCAATCGTTGTTGCAGTTGGAAAGTCTAATTTATTTCAAATAGAAGGGCTTATGCAATTTGTGATTCCACA
>JAUIAA010000025.1 GCA_030425715.1 Bacteroidia bacterium
ACCAAAAACAAAACCTAAAATTCCACCAATTGGACCTCCAAAAGTCCAACCTAACCCTGCTCCTAACCATTTTGAAAAACTTGCCATACTTCTTTTTATTGAAAAAAAGCAAATATAAAATAAGTCTTAAGATAAATACTTATGCAATCCTTAATGTTTTGTGAATATTTATTCGAAATACGATTTCAACCCACTTCATTACAAAGGATTGCTTATCTTTGTACTTTAAAATTTAATTCTAAAAATTTACAATATGTATCCAGAAGAAATAGTAAAACCAATGCGTCAAGAATTAGTAAATGCAGGGTTTGATGAATTACATACTGCTGATGAGGTGGAAACTACAATTGCAAAAGAAGGTACTACATTAGTAGTGGTAAACTCGGTATGTGGTTGTGCTGCAGGTACCGCCAGACCAGGGGTAATTGCTTCTTTAGCTTTTGATAAAACTCCTAATAATTTAGCCACTGTTTTTGCAGGGGTTGATGCTGAAGCTACTGCTAAAGCAAGAGAGAAAATGGTTCCTTTTCCTCCTTCTTCTCCATCTGTAGCTTTGTTTAAAGACGGGCAATTGGTGCACATGTTAGAGCGTCACCATATTGAAGGGAGATCTGCCGAAATGATTGCAGCAAATTTGGTGGGAGCTTATGAAGAGTTCTGTTAATCGGATTTTTAAAAATATTTAACAAGAAACCTTTGCTTTTGCAGAGGTTTTTTTATTTTGCCTTATGGATAAAAATCAAATCATTGCCAAAACCATAGATTTTGTAAAAGAAACTTTAAAAGATGCCGAAGGAGGACACGATTGGTTCCATATAGAAAGGGTTTGGAAAAATGCAAAACTGATTGCAAAAAACGAAGATGTAGATCTTTTTATTGTAGAATTAGGTGCACTTTTACACGATATAGCAGATGCTAAATTTTACAATGGTGATGAAACTATTGGTCCAAAAAAAGCAAGTATTTTTTTAAAAAATTTGAATGTTGAGCCTAAAATTATTGCACATGTTGCAAATATTATTCAATTCATTTCTTATAAAGCAAGCCTAGATACAACTGCAATAAAATTTAACTCCAAAGAATTAGAAGTTGTGCAAGATGCAGATCGGTTAGATGCGATAGGAGCCATTGGAATTGCTCGTGCATTTAATTATGGTGGGTTTAAAAACAGAGCATTGTACAATCCTGAAATTAAACCAATTAAACATTTAGATAAAAATACTTATAAAAAAAGTGATGCTCCAACCATCAATCATTTTTACGAAAAACTATTATTGCTAAAAGATAAAATGAATACCAAAACAGGTAAAAAATTAGCCATTTCAAGACATCGATTTATGGAAACCTATTTATCTCAATTTTACAATGAATGGGAGGGAAATCAATAAAAAAGAAAACCAAATTTTAAAAATTTGGTTTTCTTTTTTCTAAAAATGCCGTAGTACCTTCTATAAAGTCCTCCGTGCCAAAGCAGTTTCCAAACTCTTTAACTTCCACTTCAAAACCATTAACACCATCTTCAAAATTTGCGTTTACCGCTTTTATCGCAGCACTAATTGCTGTTGAAGAGTTTCTCGATATTTTTTCTGCTATCTCTTTACAAAAGGGTAATAATGTTTCTATATCTACTACATGGTTTACCAAACCATATTTTTTAGCTTCATCGGCATCCATCATCCCTGCGGTCATAATCATTTCCATCGCTTTACCTTTTCCAACCAATTGAGGTAACCTTTGAGTTCCACCATAACCAGGGATTACCCCTAATGAAACTTCTGGTAACCCCATTTTTGCATTGGCACTCGCTACTCTAAAATGGCAAGCCATGGCCAATTCCAATCCGCCTCCAAGCGCAAAACCATTTACAGCAGCAATTACTGGAATGCTTAAGCTTTCAACCAAATCAAACAATGTTTCTTGTCCTTTTTTTGCTAAAAGTTCTCCTTGTGCAACATCAAAATCAGCAAATTCAGAAATATCGGCACCAGCAACAAAAGCTTTTGTTCCACTTCCTGTGATGATGATAACTCTAATGTTTTCATCCACTTCTAATTGGCTTATTGCTTTACTTAACTCGCTAATGGTATCGCGATTTAATGCATTTAACTTTTTTGGGCGGTTGATTATGATGGCGGCAATATGATCTGTCAAATCAACCAATATATTTTCAAAATTCATGATTAACTATTTTTAGTTCTTAGGCAAAGTTACAGTAAAATAAGAACCTTTTCCTTCTTCCGATTCAAAATAAACTTCGCCATTATTTGCTTCAATCATACTTTTTACCATGGACAAGCCCAAGCCCATTCCACTTGTTTTTGTAGTAAATTTAGGTTCAAAAACCTTAGTAGCATCTTCTTTAGAAATACCTACACCATTATCGTCTATTTCAATCGTCACAAAGTTTAAGCTGTCTAAAACTCTAACTTCAACTTTTGGGTTTTCCTCTGCTTTAACCGCTCTAAGTGCATTGGTAATTAAATTGGTAACAATTCTGGTAAGTTGTACTTTATCTAAACTTGCAAAAATTTCTTTCTTTTCTGGATAGTAAAAAATATATGGTTCTTGAAAGATATCTAACGCGAGTTTCACCTCTTCCACAACATTTAAATTTTCTTTTCTCGGGTAAGGCATTTGGGCAAAGTTTGAAAATGCCGAAGCAATAGAACTCATGGTATCAATTTGTTGTATTAACGATTGGCAAAATTCTTTCAATTTATCTTTAATATCTGGGCTAGTAGGATCGAACCTATGTTCAAAACTTTGCACCGTTAATCGCATGGGTGTTAACGGATTTTTAATTTCGTGGGCAACTTGCTTTGCCATTTCTTTCCATGCGTGTTTTCTTTCTACTTGCGCTATTTTTATAGCACTTTCTTCTAGCTGATCTACCATTTTATTATAGGAGTTTACCAACCCAAAAATTTCAAAACTAGCATCTTCAAGCTTAATTTTTTCATTGGGTTTATCCAAATCTGTTTGCTGCATTCTCCTACTTACGGATTCTATAGATTTGGTAATATACTTAGACAAAAAGTAAGCAATAATAATGGCAATAAGTAAAATCAAAATATAAACCAGACTTAATCTTTCTAAAAATTCCTTTAACTCTTCATCCTGAAAAGAATTGTCCTGTAAATAAGGTACGCCAATAATTCCAATAGGTTTGAATTTCTTATCTACTATATAAGAATAAGATGATCTGAATTTTTTGCCATCTGGTGCAATTTTAGGTAAAACCATCCTATGGTTCGAATTATTACGAATTTTATTCAATATATCAACAGATAGATTGTTATCAATCGTATCTCTGCCAAATCTTGCATGAGAACTACGTAACAATTTTCCTTCTAAATCATAAATATTAATATCTAGATTGTGGATATCAGAAATTTCGTTTAGTTTATTATTTAAAATAATTGGTAAATAATAAGTGCCAATGGGTAGATCTTTTTGTCTACTTAACTCATAAGAAATAGAAGATTTTATTGCTTCCTCTTTTCGCTCCAATCTGTTAACATGATAATCTTCGGCCTGTTCATTGTACTGATAAATGGTAATAGATGCTATTAAAATGGAAGCAACTACCACCAAAAAAATCATGGAAATAAAAATTCTATTCCTTAAAGAAAACCTTCTGTTTGGCATATCACAAATTAATTCTAAAAGCTAAATTTATTGAAAATAAGCAAGAATCTTACCAAAAATTATTTTAATATTCCATCGATAAATTTTGGGATGGAGGTTATTGGGTTTTCTTTTATAAATTTAACAAATGCCGAACCAACAATGGCTCCACTCGAAAATTGTGTTGCTGCTTCAAAAGTTGCTTTATTAGAAATGCCAAAACCTACTATTTGTGGCGTTTTTAAATTCATGTTCGCAATGCGTTTAAAGTAATTTTGCTGCACATCACCAAACTCATTTTTAGCTCCGGTAGTACTAGCAGAACTCACCATATAGATAAATCCTTCAGAAATTGAATCGATAAATCGAATGCGTTTTTCAGTGGTTTGTGGCGTAATTAAAAATACGTTTTGCAATTGGTATTTTTTAAATATACTTGCATAATTTTCATGGTAAACATCTACTGGTAGGTCTGGTATAATTAATCCATCAATTCCAATTTCAGCACATTTCTTACAAAATTTTTCCACGCCATATTGAAAAATCGGATTTAAATACCCCATAATTAATAATGGGATTTTTACGCTTTCGCGGATATTTTTAAGTTGATCAAAAAGTATTTCCGTAGTCATTCCATTTTGGAGTGCTTCCGTGCTACTTTCCTGTATCACAGGCCCATCTGCTAAAGGGTCTGAAAAAGGCAATCCTATTTCAATCATGTCCACTCCAGATTTTTCTAATGTCTCAATTATAGAACTCGTACTATTCAATTCTGGATATCCTGCTGAAAAGTAAATAGATAGCAATTTTTTATTTTCTTGTAGTTTAGAAGTGATCCTATTCATTTTTACAATTTAAAATAATCAATATATGTGTTTAAATCTTTGTCGCCTCTACCCGATAAATTAACTACCACAATATCAGAAGGCTTAAATTCTTTCTTTTTCAAAATTGCCAAGGCATGAGCCGATTCAATTGCTGGAATGATACCTTCCAATTTACACAACTCTAAGCCCGCTTGCATTGCTTCATTATCTGTAGCATTTAAAAAAGTAGCTCTTTTACTATTAAAAAGATGTGCATGTTGTGGCCCAACCCCAGGGTAATCCAATCCAGCCGAAATAGAGTATGGCTCTGTTATTTGACCATCTTCGGTTTGCATTAATAAGGTTCTACTGCCATGAATAATTCCATCTTTTCCTAAAATACTTGTCGCAGCAGATTCTCCTGAGTACACGCCTTTTCCTGCGGCTTCCACCGCAATTAATTGCACATCTTCATTTTCTAAATAGTGGTAAAATGCTCCAGAAGCATTACTTCCTCCACCCACACAGGCCACTATATAATCTGGGTTTTCTGTATTTTCATGCGCTTTCAATTGCCATTTGATTTCTTCAGAAATAATAGACTGAAATCTAGCTACCATGTCTGGATATGGGTGAAAACCTACTACCGAACCAATAATATAATGGGTATCTACTGGGTTGTTAATCCAGGCTCTAATCGCTTCATTTGTAGCATCTTTTAAGGTTTTACTTCCTGAAATGGCTGGAACCACATTTGCTCCTAACATTTTCATTCTTGCCACATTTGGTGCTTGACGGGCAATATCTATTTCGCCCATATAAACCGTACAATCCAAGCCTGCCAAGGCACATACGGTTGCTGTAGCAACACCATGCTGACCTGCACCAGTTTCGGCAATGATTCTCTTCTTTCCAAGTCTTTGCGCCAATAAAATTTGTCCAATAGTATTGTTGATTTTATGTGCACCTGTATGGTTTAAATCTTCTCGTTTTAAATAAATTTTTGTATTGTATTTTTCTGAGAGTCTTTTTGCAAAATACAAAGGCGATGGCCTACCAACATAATCTTTTAACAGGGCATTGAACTCCTTTTTAAAGGAAGAGTCTTCCATAATTTTTAAATAATTCTGCTGTAACTCCTCCATATTTGGATAGAGCATTTCTGGCACGAATGACCCTCCAAACTTGCCGTAATATCCTTTTTGATCTGCGTGATAGTTCGATTTCATTTTATCAGTTTCAGATTTCATTTTTAATAATTTCTTGTTGAAAAGTTTTTAACTCTTCTATATTTTTTAATCCTGGTTCGATTTCAAATCTACTGTTCACATCTATGGCAACACAGTTTTTAGCATAATCTTGTTGTAGAAAATTCTTTAATTTATCTACTTCATCTAACCCAATTCCACCACTTAAAAAATAAGGTTTTTGACTTTTATTTTCTTTTAATATTCCCCAATTAAAGGTAATTCCATTTCCTCCTTTTTCTTTCCCTTTGGTATCAAATAAATAGAAATCGCATACGGTATCATACTTTTTTAAAACCTCAAAATCAAAAGAGGTGCCCACTGAAAACACTTTTATAATTTCTGTTTGCTTTTGAAAAGTCTCTTTTAATTCTTTACAATAATCCACACTTTCTTCGCCATGTAATTGTATGGCTTGTAAATCATATTTTACTAATTTACGTAATACCTCCTCTTTAGTTTCATTTACAAACACACCTGTTTTCTTTATTTTATTTGGCAAAGCAGGAATCTCTCCAACATAATTTCTTTTTGATTTATCATAAAATATAAACCCCAAATAATCAGGTTCTAATTGCACTAGTTCCTTTATATTCTCGCTGTATTGCATGCCACAAACCTTAAGTTTCATAAACCTAATTTTTTAGTTCATTCATAAAATCCGTTACCGCAATTTCTGGATTTTCTGTTTTCATAAAATTTTCTCCAATCAAAAACCCTTGATAACCAAACTCTTTTAATTCTTTAATGGTGGTAACCGAGCTAATACCACTTTCTGATATTTTTACTTTATCCTTGCTTATTTTTACAGCCAGTTCTTTGCTTGTATCCAAAGAAACTTCAAATGTTTTTAAATTTCTATTGTTAACCCCTACCATATCTACGTAAGTAAGATTAGATTTATCTAACTCTTCCAAATTATGGACTTCTAGCAAAACCTCTAAACCTAATTGTTGTGCAAATTTTGAAAAATGTAAAATTTCTTCAGCACTCAAAACAGCTGCAATGAGCAAAATTGCATCTGAGCCAAAAGCCTTTGCTTCATAAATTTGGTACGTATCAACTATAAATTCCTTGCGTAAAATTGGAATAGAAATTGTATTTCTAGCCTGCATTAAATCTTCTAAAGCACCTCCAAAATACTTGGTATCTGCTAAAATGGATACGCCCGAAACTTTGGCATTCTCATAAGCTTTTACCACATTAATTACCGTACTTTTTTGGTTGATTACTTGTTTAGATGGAGACCTTCTTTTAAATTCTGCAATAATTCCTGTTCCGTTTTTTATGCTTTCAGATAGTGAAAATGTATCTCTTGCAAACAATGGTAATTTTTGTAAAGATTCAATAGGAAGTGCTATTTTTTTTGCAGCTATTTCTTTGTGTTTATCAATTACTATTTTATCTAAAATATTCATGGCTAGACTTGTTCATTACTTAATTCTTGTAATTTTTTAAAGGATTGGAATGCCTTTCCACCTAGTAAGGCTTCTTTGGCTTTCTCAAAGCCTTCTTTATGCGTATACTTATTTGCGGTTGCAATGGCCAATCCAGCATTTGCACAAACTACATTATTTTGTGCCTCTGTACCTTTTCCGTTTAATATTTTTACAAATATTTTGGCACTTTCTTCTACTGTTTTACCTCCATAAATATCTTGCTGTTGGATGGAGTTTAACTCCAATTCCTTTGGGCTAAAAATTTTATCTTCTGTATTGGTCATCACTTTACAGGAATGGGTTAGTGAAATTTCATCATATCCTGCCAAATCGTATAAAATTGCATAATTTTTATCGGTACTTTGATAAAGGTAACTATACATTCTAGCCAGTTCTAGATTGAAAACTCCCACAATTTGATTTTTAGGAAAAGATGGGTTTACCATAGGGCCCAGCATGTTGAAAAAAGTTTTTACTCCTAGTTCTTTGCGAATTGGCGCTACATTTTTCATGGCGGGGTGAAATAAAGGTGCGTGTAAAAAACAAATTCCCGCTTGTTCTATAGCCTTTTCTAAGACATCTTTCTTATTGGTAAAGCTTACTCCTAAATATTCTAACACGTTAGAAGACCCACATGAGGATGACACTCCATAATTGCCATGTTTTGCCACTTTTACATCCGCTCCAGCGGTAACAAAAGATGCCAAAGTAGAAATGTTAAAAGTATCTTTACCATCGCCTCCGGTACCACACAAATCTATGGTGTTATAGGCTGTAAAATCTATGGGTAAACAAAGCTCTAACAAAGCTTCTCTAAATCCTGCTAGTTCTTCAACCGATATACTTCGCATCATATAAACGGTTAAAAAAGAAGCTATTTGGCTATTGTTATATGCTCCTTTAGAAATATTGACCAAAACATTTTTTGCCTCGGCTTTGGTCATTTTTTCATGATTAATTAATCTGTTTAAAATATCTTTCATTACTATGCTTCTACCCAGTTTTTTAATATTTTTTTTCCTTGTGGCGTTAAAATAGACTCGGGATGATATTGTACAGCTCTTACATCAAAATCCTTGTGTTTTAACGACATGATTTCTCCATTTTTATCTACGGCAGTGGTTACCAAACATGCAGGCATGTCTTTTTTTACTACCCAAGAATGATACCTTCCCACCTCGATTTGTTTAGGAATATCTTTATACAATTTATCATCCTTTTCAATGATGTCAACCTTGGTAGCAACACCGTGGTACACTTTATTTAAATTTTCAATGACTCCACCATATACTTCAGCAATTGCCTGCTGTCCGAGGCAAATCCCTAAAATACTTTTTGTTGCACCATATTTTTTAATAATTGCTTTTAACAACCCAGCCTCATCGGGAATACCAGGACCAGGAGAAAGTAGTATTTTATCAAAATTATCTACCTCTTCTAAGGTCAATTTATCATTCCGTTTTACGGTAACTTCACAACCTAAATCGATTAAATAGTGTACCAAATTATAGGTAAACGAATCATAATTATCTATGACTAAAATTTTATTCATTTATTTAATATTTTCAGCTAACTGCAAAGCCATTTTTAAGGCGCCTAGCTTGTTATACACTTCTTGTAATTCATTTTCTGCAATAGATTTTGCTACAATTCCTGCGCCTGCTTGGTAATGTAATCTGTGGTTTTTACTTAAAAAAGATCGGATGATGATTGCGTGATTAAAATTTCCGTTAAAATCCATAAAACCAATAGCACCACCATAAAATCCCCGATTTGTTTTTTCAATTTTGTCAATCAATTCTAATGCTTTATGTTTTGGAGCACCGCTTAAAGTACCCGCAGGAAAAGTATCAGCAACTACTTGATAGGTAATAGTATCTTTATATTTTTTTGCGGTAACCTTAGAAACCAAATGAATTACATGTGAAAAAAACTGGGTTTCTTTATAGGTTTCGACCTTTACATCATGACCGTTTCTACTCAAATCATTTCGTGCCAAATCCACCAACATTACGTGCTCTGCATTTTCTTTTTCATCTTCTGATAGGGATTTTGATAACGCTAAATCTTGTTCATCATTTCCGGTACGCTTAAATGTTCCTGCTATGGGGTGAATTTCGGCTTTTCCATTATTTACCACTAACTGCGCCTCGGGTGAAGAGCCAAATATTTTAAAATTACCATAATCAAAATAAAACAAATAAGGCGATGGATTTACCGACCGTAATGCTCGATACACATTAAATTCATCTCCTTTAAAGCCTTGTGAAAACCTTCGAGATAAAACCAACTGAAAAACATCTCCTCTATAGCAATGTTTTTTTGCTAATTCTACATGCGCTTTAAATTCCTCATCCGACAAATTAGAAGTTTCATCATTGTCATTAAAAAAACTAAAAGAAGCGAAATTCTTATTGGCAATTAACTGCTCCAGCTCCTCAATATTGCTTTCTTGATTAAAACAGTGCGCAAAAATATAGGCTTCATTCTTAAAGTGATTTATGGCAATAATATTTTGATAAACCGCATAATATATATCAGGAATTTCTAAATTTCCTTCTTTTTTATGGATCGTTGTATCCTCAAAGTATTGCACCGCATCAAAATTGATATAACCAAAAAGTCCGTTATTGATAAACTTAAAATCTTGGTTTTCCGTTTCAAATTTTTGACTAAATTCATGTATTTTTTGAGGCACATCTACCTCCTTTGTAATCAAAGTTTTACAAGAAGAACCATCAGGGAAATTTTCTGTCAAAATGTTATTTTGCAACGTAATATCCGCAATTGGATTACAACAGATGTACGAAAAACTATTTTCATTTCCGTGATAATCCGAACTTTCGAGTAAGATACTGTTTGGAAATTTATCGCGTGTTTTTAAATAAATACTTACCGGTGTAATCGTATCGGCAAGGATTTTTTTATAAGAGGTTGTTAATTTATACTTCATAATTGTTAAAAAAAAAGGCTTGTCGTGAAGACAAGCCTAATCATATTTTTGAATATAGGGGTTTACTTCACAAAATTGTTTTTTGTAAAGACCACCACCAAGTATGTACTGTATTTCTTTTCATTGAATGCACAAATTTAAAAACTTTTTTTAATTAGCCAAGTTATTTGTGATTTTAAAATTTATGGAACCAATTGTACTTCTTTCCAAGATGTACCATCGTGAAAATATAATTTATTATCTGTACCTACATATAAATCTCCTAAACCACCTGTTGGCGCAGTTGCTTGTGGTTCTAAACGCAAAGCACCACTAATGTGTACTTTTTGTTGCGGAGCATCGGTACCAACACCTAAATTTCCTGAAATAAATGAATCGGCTGTATTATTTACATAAAGTCCGTAATTATTACCAGCCACATTGTTAAAAGGAGTGTCTAAGTATAATCCGTAAGCATTTCCTCCAACGGTTCCGGCTCCAGTACCACCTATCCACATGCCGTATGCATTACCCGAAATAGCACCTTCATTATTGGCATATAAAGAGCTAATTGTGGCTTGCCCCATACTAGCCCCAGAAGCATTGGTTATAGATACATTTTCACCATATGCAGTAGTTATACTGCCTGCATTGTTTGCATTTTCAACAACCGATGCTGCTCCCCATGTAATAGCGCCACTATTCGCGATTTGCGGCCATGAACCTACTGCATTAATCATGGTAGCACCACTTGGGTTTTGAATGATACCTTGCGTACCAATGGCATAATTTATGGTACCCGTACCACTATTTCTTGCAATAGCTCCTAATCCATAAGTTGTAGCAGCCGTACCTGTTCCTGAATAAATAGCATCGATTTTAACCGCGTTATGCGAGCCATTGGTCGTTCTAGTGCTTTCTACATATAATTTATGAATACCTGAAAAATCCTCTCTACCAATACCCACTCTATCTGGGTAATAGGCTATATCAGCTGCACCACCTTCAATAAATTTTCCTGAGCCTCCAGAGCTCTCTGCCCAAGCCGTTCCATCATAACTCCAAACAGATTTGGTGTCTGTATCATAAACTTGTAAACCCATTGCAGGAGTAGCAATAGCCTCTCTTTGTACGGTGGTCATTCTAGGCATTAAAAAGCCTTTATCAGTTGCTGTTATATCTAAAGCTGCTGAGGCATCTGGAGTAGTAGTTCCTATACCAATCTGCGCAAAAGCACAAGTTGATATAAACATTCCAAACACCAATAATTGTAATTTTTTATGCATAACTATATTTTTTATTCTATTATTATTTTTTTAACTCCTTGTTTTCCTTCGTGGTCAAATTTTAAAAAATAGATGCCACTTTTCAAGTTAGATTTTGGCAAAGTACCAATCCTATTCTGTGTATTTACATTTTTATATGTTCCAACACTTCTTCCTAAAATATCGTGAACAGAAATTTGTATTTCATTCATTTCAGATACAGTAGCAAAGCGAATTTCACTTTCTGATACCTTAACAGGATTGGACAACATTTTTATTTCTTTATTTAAAAATGGGTTGTTTACGGCAAGTACTGCTTGTTGATCAATTCCAAAAGTAAATTGCATAAAATCATCTAAAACTACTTCAGCACCTGCATCTGTAGTAACCGAACCATTGTCTAAATCACCTGCAACAGTATTGGTATAAGGAGCACTTACAAGGTTCCATTCTCCTGCATTATAGCCCACAACGGCAATTCCGTTTATAGATGTTTCGTTGTTATTTGCAAAATCTTCCATCTCACTACCTGGATTCCAAGGTAAAGTAACAACTGCATTACCACTCATTTCCCAATATTCTTTATCGGCTACAGCAACCACGTCAGTACCTAAACTTCCAGAATTCGGAGCAGCATTAAAGTATTGAGCAGAAATATCTCCTGTGTAATCTGCCTGAACAGGAGCATAAACCCCATTATTCCCTATCGGAAGTTTGGAATTTCCAGTACCCAAAGCAGTAACTTTCCCATCTACAAATTCTAATTCTGAGCCCCAGGTATTGCCTGCGTCCACATTAAAGTTTCCTAAATCAACTACAGTAACAAGTGTACCACTTGTAGTAAACGCAGTATTATTTTTTAAGGTAAAACTTGCGCCAGACCCCACATAAAGTTCTTGGGCACTGGTAAAAGAAATACCTAAAATAAAGCTAGCTGCAAAAAGAAAGGAATTTTTAATCAATTTTAAAGTAAAAATTTGTTTCATAAGCTTTTATTTTATCTCAAAAATAACAAATAATAGCTTTATCTCTTATTTTTTATAGATAATTCTTAAAATTATCAATAATGCCACCAACAATCCAGAAACTGCATTGGCAGCGATAATGGAAAAACTTTGTAATAAAACTCCATAAATAAACCAAAAAATGATGCCAATAAAAAGGATTAAAAACATGGTTAAAGAAATACCCTCCACCGACTTAGATTTCCATGATTTATATACTTGAGGCACAAAGCCTGAAGTAGTTAAAATTGCCGCAATTATACCAAATATTTCAATATTGAAATCCATTTAACCAACGATATTAACAATCTTTCCAGGTACAATAATTACCTTTTTTGGAGTTCTTCCATCTAATTGCTGTATGGTTTTTTCATGAGCTAAAACTTCTTTTTCAATTGCTTCTTTTGACAAGTCTAAGGATAATTCCATGGTAAAGCGCATTTTTCCATTAAAGGAAATTGGATAGGTTTTGGTACTTTCCACCAAGTTTTTTGGATCGAAAACTGGAAATTCTGCCGTTGCGATAGAATTTTTATGACCTAATCTTTCCCATAATTCTTCTGCAATATGTGGTGCATAGGGCGAAATTAAAACCGCTAAAGGCTCTAAAATAGCACGTTTGTTACATTTTTGCGTGGTTAATTCATTTACCGCAATCATAAACGAACTTACCGAAGTGTTGAACGAAAAATTCGCAATATCTTCATCTACTTTTTTAATGGTTTTATGCAAGGTTTTCAACTCTTCTTTGGTTGGAGCTTCATCAGAAACCGAAAATTCTTCATTTACGATATATAGTTTCCACAGCTTCTTCAAGAACGAATGCACCCCTGTAATACCAGCGGTATTCCAAGGTTTTGCTTGCTCTAACGGACCCAAAAACATTTCGTACAAACGCAAGGTATCTGCACCGTATTGCGCACAAATATCATCTGGATTTACCACATTGTATTTGGATTTAGACATTTTTTCGACTTCTCTTCCTACAATGTATTTCCCATCTTCTAAAACAAATTCGGCTTCCTTATATTCTGGTCGCCAAGTTTTAAAAGCTTCAATATCTAACTCATTTGATGCATTCACAAAAGAAACATCTGCATGTATTGCTTGCACTTTTTGTCCATCAATCAATCCTTTGGAGATAAATTTATTTTCGCCCTCAATTCTATAAACAAAAGCACTAGTCCCTAAAATCATACCTTGATTGATCAATTTTTTCGCAAACTCTTCTACAGGAACTAAACCTCTATCAAACAAGAATTTTTGCCAAAAACGCGCGTATAATAAATGTCCGGTTGCATGCTCACTTCCGCCAATATATAAATCTACATCTTTCCAGTAATGCAATGCTTTTTGACTTGCAAATTCTTGAGTGTTATTTGCATCCATATAACGGTTAAAATACCACGA
>JAUIAA010000317.1 GCA_030425715.1 Bacteroidia bacterium
GGCGAAATTTATAAAAATCTAGAAACCTGTACTTCTATTTGGAATGAGCTATCTAATCTTGGTGCCGATAGAAAATCTTTATTGATAAACCTAGGTGGTGGTGTGATTACCGATATGGGAGGTTTTGTGGCTTCTTGTTTTAAAAGAGGTATTTCGTTTATCAATATTCCTACTACCCTATTAAGTATGGTAGATGCCTCGGTTGGTGGTAAAACTGGTGTAGATTTAGGGGTAGTGAAAAATCAAATAGGGCTTTTTAGTAACCCCGAAATGGTTTTAATCGATACCGGTTTTTTAAACACCGTTTCAGAACGTGAAAAAAAATCGGGTGTTGCCGAGATAATAAAATATGGATTTACCTTTGATGAGGATATTTGGAATTTGATAAAAAAATCTAAACAAACCTATGCCAACCATTATGATACTTTAGTACACCGATCTGTAGAAATTAAAAACAATGTGGTTTTACAAGACTTACATGAAAACAATTTAAGAAAGGCTTTGAATTTTGGGCACACCATAGGTCACGCAATAGAATCCTATTTTTTAGAAAGTAAAGATAAAAATAACCTTACCCATGGCGAAGCCATAGCTATAGGAATGGTAATTGAAATGTATTTTTCTAGCAAACTCTTAAATTTTCCAATAGAAAAAACCAAAGAATTAAAACAATTTGTAATTGATTTTTATGGAAAAACCATTGTAGAAGAAAAAGACATTGTTCCTATTATTGATTTGATGAAATTCGACAAAAAAAATGTTAGTGGTAAAGTAAATTTTGTTTTGCTTGAAAACATGGAAAAATGTATCTTAGACCTAACAGTTAGCAATAGTCTTCTTTTAGAAGGATTTGCTTTTTATGCAGAATAATATGCACTTCATGAAAATTCAAACTTTAGCCATTATATGCACAATTTTCTTAATTTCAAGTTGTGCTACCAATCCTGTAACTGGTAGATCTCAATTAAACACTATACCTGAAGAAACTTTATTTCCGCAATCTTTTGCGATTTATAATGAAACTCTATCCAAAGAAAAAATATCAACAAATGCCCATTATAATCAACAAGTTAAAAGGGTTGGTAAAAGAATACAAGCTGCGGTTGAAAAGTTTTTTAATGATATCAATAGACTTGAGGCCTTAAAAAATTATCGATGGGAATACAAAGTGGTCGAAAATAAAGAATTGAATGCTTGGTGTTTGCCTGGTGGTAAAGTGGCTTTTTATACCGGTATTTTACCTATTTGCCAAGATGATCAAGGTATAGCAGTGGTCATGGGGCATGAAATTGCGCATGCCATTGCCAATCATGGAGCCGAAAGAATGAGCCAATCTGGTTTGATTAGTGGTATTGGTCAATTGGGAGGTGAAGCCTTGGGGGTTTCTGGTATGAATAGTAATACCCAAAATTTAATTTTACAAGCATATGGAGTTGGCTCTCAAGTAGGAATTCTTTCTTATAGTAGAAAGCATGAATCTGAAGCAGATGAAATGGGCTTACTTTTTATGGCTTTAGCTGGATATGATCCTGCAGCAGCACCAGCATTTTGGAAGAGAATGGCGGCAGCCAATAGTAGTGCTTCTCCGCCAGAGTTTTTATCTACACATCCTCATTCTTCCACTAGAATTGCCGATTTAAATGCCATGTTACCTATTGCAGAGCAAGTTTATATTTCTAAGTCCATAGAACCGTATTTTAAAGCAAAAAGCAAGTAGTCTGTCGTAGTTTTTTAGTGCAATAAGCCTGTTTTAATATATTTGTATATTAACCTATTACGCTTTTTTTATGCATTTTAATAAACCCAAATATATTCTACTCCTTGTTCTTTGTTATACATTGTTTACCACTAAATACAGTTATGGGCAACAAATCAATATTATTCCAAAACCACAAAACACAACTGTTTTTGATGGTGATTTTAAGCTAGATAAAAATTTGACTATTGCTACCAATAAAAATAATTTGGAAGTTGAAAATCTCGCCAGCTATTTAGTAGAGCAATTACAAAATTTAGGGCTTCCTGATATAAAAACAGTAAATTACTCTTCTTTAA
>JAUIAA010000026.1 GCA_030425715.1 Bacteroidia bacterium
AATTAACAGCATGGCAAAGTTTTATAAATTTTTTGAATTCGCATATCTAGTAATTGCAATTGTTTTTGTGGTAGAAACTTTTCTTCACTGGAATACCCAAAGACAAAAAGCATATTTATTTTTATTATTTGCTGCCTTGGCAGTTTTTATGTTCTTCTTTAGAAGAAAATTTAGAAAAAAATATGATAATCAACGTTAAACCATGTACTTTGAAATAGCTATCATTTTAATTTCTATTTTATTGTCCGCTTTTTTTTCAGGTATGGAAATTGCATTTGTATCGGCAAACAAAATGCATATTGAACTGGAAAAGAAAAAAGACTCCTTTTTAGCCAAAGTTCTCACAAAGCTTACCAAACATCCGTCAAAATTTATTACCACAATGTTAGTTGGCAATAATATCTCCTTGGTTGTTTATGGATATTTTATGGGTGATTTGTTGATGCAATTTTTCTTTACAGCAATACCTAATAACTTTATTTTACTATTGGTGCAAACCTTAATATCTACCTTAATAATATTGGTAACTGCCGAATTTTTACCCAAAGCAATATTTAGAATTTACGCCAATGAAACCCTAAAAATATTCGCTATACCTGCATATATTTTTTATCTATTATTTTATTTTATCACCAATTTTATTTCCTTTATTTCTGATTTCTTTTTAAAAGTACTGTTCAACACCACAGAAGAAAAACCTAATTTGGCTTTTAGTAAATTAGAATTGGAAAATTATATAACAGAACAATTAGAAACTGCAGATGACGAAGTAGATTCTGAAATCCAAATATTTCAAAATGCCTTAGAGTTTCACAATGTAAAAGCGAGAGAAGCAATGATTCCGCGTACAGAAATTGTCGCGGTAGAAGTACATGAATCTTTAAAAAATTTAAGACAATTGTTTGTTGATTCTGGGCTTTCGAAAATTATGGTGTACAACAATTCATTAGACGATATTATTGGCTATGTACATACTTTTGAGCTCTTTAAAAAACCTAAAAATATTCGCTCCATTCTTCTTCCTATAGAAATTGTGCCCGAAACTATGATGATTCACGATGTTTTAAATGATTTGATTAAAAAAAGAAAAAGCGTTGCGGTTGTACTTGATGAATATGGAGGGACTTCTGGATTGATTACTGTAGAAGATATTATTGAAGAACTATTTGGCGAAATTGAAGACGAACACGACAGCATTACCCTTTTAGAAGAAAAAATTAACGATAGAGAGTTTAAATTTTCTACTCGATTAGAAGTTGATTACATTAACGAAACCTACCTCCTTAATCTAAAGGAAGATTCGAATTATGAAACCCTAGGAGGCTTAATTGTTGACCATACAGAAAATATTCCTAACCAAGGGGATATTGTAGAAATTGACCATTTTCAGTTTACAATTCTAAAAGTATCTTCCTCAAAAATTGAAGAAGTTTATTTAAAAGTTTTATTTAAAGACAAATAAGGTTTCGCACACCAATAAAATACTTCAAAACTACTTTTATTATTAAAAGGGAAGTTGTATTTTCGCAGCCTAAAATTTAAAAAGGAAAGGAAATGGCAGTTTTATCGAAGATTAGAGAACGTTCCGTATTTTTAATTATCATCATAGCAATGGCCTTATTTGCTTTTGTACTAAGCGGATTGTTTGATGCTAATTTATTTAACAAAAACGCAACAAATATTGGCGAAGTTAATGGCGAAGCTATTGGTAGGGAAGAATTTGCACAACAGGTAGAATTTTATCGTTCACGATCCAATGGTACTTCTACTAATATCCAAAATGTAAACAATGCTTGGAATAGTTTGGTGCGTGAAAAAATATACGAAACACAGCTTAAAAAATCTGGTGTTGTAGTTGGCGAAAGAGATGTTTGGGAGGCAATAATTAGTCAACCAAGTATTCAAAACAGTCCACAGTTTGTAAATGAAGCTGGTATTTTCGATCAAGAAAAACTGAAAGAATATATTGCTACCATTAAAGATGGTGCTGAAGACAGTGAAGAAGGGAAAGCCCAATGGCTTGCTTGGATTAACTATGAAAAAAGTATTAAAAATAATTTAGAACAAAACACTTACAATTCTTTAATCAAAGCTGGCTTAGGAAGTACTTTATTAGAAGGTAAAAATGAATATTTTTTTAAAAACGCTAGCGTTGATTTAGATTATGTATATGTGCCTTTTTCTAGCATTTCTGACAGTTTAATTCAGGTAACAGATGAAGATGTAAAAAACTACATAAAAAAGCACAAAAAAGAATTTAAATCTGAAGCTTCTAGAGATATCGAATTTGTTAGCTTTAATATTGCCCCATCTGTAGAAGATGAGCAAGAAATTAAAAATGAACTAACCAAATTGATTGAAGATAGAGAAGAATATAGCTCAGCAGCAAAATCATCCGTAAATGTAACTGGATTTAAAAACGCTACAAATATGGCCGAATTCAATGCTGAGAATGGCTCTGACACTTCATTTGATACAAGCTTTCATGTAAAAACTGATTTAACAAAAATTTTAGCTGATAGTGTTTTTAATAAAAACATCAATAAAGTTTATGGCCCATACAAAGAAGCTGGGTTCTATAAACTTTCAAAAGTTGTAGCCGTAAAACAATTGCCAGATTCTGTTAGAGCAAGTCATATTTTACTTCCCTTTGCAGGAAGTTCAATTGCAGATCCTACTATAACGCAAACCGAAGAAGATGTAATGAAAGTGGCAGATAGTATTTTAGCAGTAGTTAAAGCTGATGCTTCTAAATTTGAAGAAATTGCCAAAGAAATGTCTGTAGATAAAGTAAGTGGTGCAAAAGGAGGTGATTTAGATTGGTTTACTTATAAAACAATGATTCCTGAGTTTAGAGATTATGTTTTTGAAAATAATGTTGGTGATATTGGCATTGTAAAATCGCAATTTGGCGTACACATTATTAAAATTGATGGTCAAAAAAATAAACAAAGAGCAGTTCAAATAGCCACTTTTTCAAAGTTAATTGAGCCATCTGAAAATACGGAAAACCAAATATTCGAACAAGCCGAAACTTTTGCTTCTGAATTAAGCTCAGGTAAAAGTATGGAAGAGCTAGCTAAAGAGCATAATTATACGGTTCGTCCAGTATTTAATTTAGAGGCTTTTGATGATAATATCGTAGGAATTGGCTCACAAAGACAAATTGTTCGTTGGACTTTTGAGGAAAATACCAATGAAAATGATATCAAAAGATTTGACACCGACAATGGTTATGTTGTTGCCAAATTGGTTAAGAAAAATAAAGCGGGTTACAGTTTAAAGGGTAAAAATGTAAGAGGAATTATTTTAAACGAGAAAAAAGCCAATATTATTAAAGAGAGATCTACCGCAGAAAGTTTAGAAGAATTAGCAAAACAAAACAATACTTCGGTTAAAAAGTCGTTAGCCATCTCCAATACAAGTCCAGTATTTTCTGGAGAAGGAAGATTTATTGATGTAGCCGGAGTAGTTACTGCACTTGATGAAAACAAGCTAACAAAGAACATTGTAGGAAAAAACGGAGTTGTATTTGCAATAGTTACTAAAAAAACACTGCCAACAGAGTTAAAAAACTACAATGCCAGTAAAAAAACAATTGAAAGAGAATTACAAAGTAAAAATGCACTAATTTACGAAGCAATTAAAGATAATTCTGAAATTGAGGATAATAGAGCGTTCTTTTATTAGTAGTTAATATTCTAATAAAATATTTAATATTAGTTGTAAAAATCTAAAAAATATACAGTAATATATTATATTTTGACAAGATTTTATATATTTGTCAAATTAATATTTATAACAATAAGCTTACTTAACATTTAATAACGAAAATTATAAATTAAAATTAATTACAATGAAACATTTTAAAAAAGTATTATTAATCCTTTTAGCAGTTGTTAGTTTTAACAACTTAAATGCACAAGATGAAGACAACCCTTGGTCTATAGACGCAGGTACCAATGCGGTTGATTTTTATCCTACGGGAGCCGATTTTTACCCTAACGGATTTAGTGGTGGAAATATGCTTGGAGGTATGTTTGAAGATTATTTTAACGTATCTGATCACTGGAATACCGCTGCTGCTATTTCAAGAATTCGTGTAGGAAGATATATTGGTGGTGGATTTGGTATTGGTTTAGCTGGATCTTTCAATCAAATTGATAAAATAGGAGATTATGACACTAATTCTAGTGTTCCTTATTTTGCTGCTGATTTAGATGTTAGATTTAACTTTTTAAGTGGTAAAGGATGGTTTGATCCTTATTTAGCTGTTGGTGGTGGCTATACTTGGCTTGACAGTGAAGGTGCTGGTACACTTAACGGTGGCGTTGGTATAAACTTCTGGTTTAACGACAAT
This sequence comes from Bacteroidia bacterium, assembly GCA_030425715.1. Lineage (GTDB taxonomy): Bacteria > Bacteroidota > Bacteroidia > Flavobacteriales > Flavobacteriaceae > Lutimonas. The sequence goes on from JAUIAA010000026.1 coordinate 4,361, forward strand.
ATTGGTATCAATGTACAATCTGCGTATAAACATTCATTTGATGATGATGTTTTATTACCTCATTTCCAACATGCAGCTGGTATAGTATTTAAATTTGGTGGAAAAGATACTGACGGTGATGGAATTTATGACAAATACGATGAGTGCCCAGAGCAAGCTGGTTTAGAAAAATTCAATGGTTGTCCTGATACAGATGGTGACGGAATCGCTGATAAAGATGACGAGTGTCCTAATGTTGCTGGTATAGCTGAATTTAATGGTTGTCCTGATACAGATGGTGACGGAATTGCTGATCCTAAAGACGCATGTCCTACGGAAGCTGGTTTAGCTTCATTAAACGGATGTCCAGATGCTGATGGTGATGGTGTTGCTGATAAAGATGATGAGTGTCCACAAGTTGCTGGTCCTGCTGAAAACAAAGGATGCCCTTGGCCAGATGCAGATGGTGACGGTGTATTTGATAAAGATGATGAGTGTCCAAACGTTGCTGGTACTGCTGAAAATAATGGATGTCCAATTGTTACCGAAGAAGTACAAAAACAAATTACTGATTTAGCAAGAGCTATCTATTTTAATACTGGAAAATCTACATTTACAGATGAAACTAAAATTAGATTAGAGAGTATTGACAAAATTTTGAACGAATTTAAAGAAACTAAATTCTATATTGAAGGTCATACAGATAGCACAGGTAGTGATAAAATCAATAACAAATTATCTCAAGATAGAGCTGATGCAGTTAGAAACTACTTGATTGAAAATGGTTTCCCTGCTAATAATCTTGAAGCTAAAGGTTTTGGTTCTTCTCACCCAATTGGTGATAACAAAACTAGAAAAGGTAGACAAGAAAACCGTAGAGTTGAAATTATTTCTGAGCACAGAAAATAATTAATTCTTTTATAATTTTTAAAAAGGCTTCCTAAATGGAAGCCTTTTTTTATGCCAATTTTATACATTTGTTACTATGCAAACCTTTTTATCTAAAGTTGTATCCGACGTACTGTTTAAAAATAAAGACCTCGCTTCTATTACTTTTGTTTTGCCAAGTAAAAGAGCTGGTCTCTTTTTAAAAAATGAATTGAAATCTCAAATTAAACAGGCCTCCTTTATTCCTCAAATTAAAAGTATAGAAGACTTTATTATTCCTATTTCTGGACTAAGAAAAATTGAAAAAATCCCCTTAATTTTTGAATTCTACTCTGTTTATCAACAAAATACTTCCAAAAAAAATCAAGATTCTTTTGATACTTTTTCAAAATGGGCAACTATTCTTTTACAAGATTTTAATGAAATAGATCAAAATTTAATAGATGCCGAACAAATACTTAGCTATATAAACGATACCAAACGTATTGAAAATTGGAATGTAAATCAAGATAACAGCGACCTAACTACCAATTATTTAAAGTTTTTTGATAAAATTAAACTTTATTATACCCAACTATACAAGCATTTGTTAGTCAAAAAATTAGGCTATTCTGGCATGATGGCAAAAGAGGCATTGCACAATATAGACTCCTATATATTACAGGAAGAAGTAGAAAATCACACCTATATATTTGCTGGATTTAACGCTTTGAACAGTGTTGAAGAGAAAATAATACAAAAATTATTGTCACAAAATTTAGCAAAAATTTATTGGGATACAGATACTTTTCATTTTGAAAATAATACCAGTGCAAGCTACTTTATCAAATCTTATACAACATCATGGAATCATTATCTTAACCATAAAATAAATTGGCTAGAAAATAATTTTGACCAACCCAAAAGCATTCAAATAATTGGAGTGCCTAAAAGCATCTCTCAATGTAAAATTACCTCAGAAATCCTTAGCCGTTTACAACTAAAAAATACTAGCTTACAAAATACTGCACTTGTTCTAGGCAATGAACAATTGCTTCCTGTAATGCTAAATTCTTTACCCAAATCGCTACAACATGTAAATATAACTATGGGCTATGATTTAAAAAACATTCCCTTAAGTCAGCTTTTTGAAAATATTTTTAAATTACATCTCAACTATACCTCTGATTCCTTATTTTACTTTAAAGATGTTTTGGCAATTTGTAACCACCCTAGTTTACAATTATTACAAGACAATGATAACAATTTTCAAAGCCACTTAAATAAACTTATTTATAAGGATAATATTCTTTTTTTAAGCTTTGACGATATTAAAAATTGTGCTACAAACCATACAGTAGTTTCTAGTATTATTACTTTGATTTTCAAATCATGGCAAGTAGATATAGATGAGATTCTGTCTAATTTTATTAAAGTAGCCAATCTTTTACAAAAAGCAAAACCATTAAATACTTTAGATAAGGAGTATATTTTAAGATTTGAGCTTATTTTTCAACAACTTATCAATCTTAATAATAAATACAAGCATATTACCAATTTAAAGGCCTTATATATTTTTTATAAACAAATTTTAAATACAGAAAAATTATCTTTTCAAGGGGAACCATTACAAGGACTTCAAATTATGGGTTTATTAGAGTCTCGTGTTTTAGATTTTGAAAATGTAATTTTAACCTCTACAAACGAAGGTGTAATCCCAACGGCAAACCAAGGTAATTCTTTTATTCCTTTTGATATAAAAATTGAAAAAGGTTTACCAACCTATAAAGAAAAAGATGCTGTATTTGCCTATCATTTTTACAAATTACTACAAAGGGCCAAAAATGTTTATTTAATTTACAATACTGAAAATGATGATTTTGGCGCAGGTGAAAAAAGCAGATTTATTACAGAGCTCGAAATTTTTAAAAAGAACAATACTTTGAAAAATATTGTAATAGAGTCAAAAATGGTTGTGCCTCAAATTTTAATTGATTCTAACAAATTACAGATTATTAACAAATCAGAGCCTGTCTTACAAAGTCTAAAAGAATTGGCTGTTCAAGGATTTTCTCCTTCTTCACTAAACTTATATGTTCGAAACCCATTAGATTTTTACCAAAGAAAAGTACTAGGTATTAAGGAGACAAAAAGTGTGGAAGAAAATATTGCTTCCAATACTTTTGGCACCATAATTCATGAAACGCTTCGTGCACTTTATACTCCTGTAAAAGGAAAGTTTTTAACAGAAGATTTTATCTATAAATGCAAAGAAAATATTGAAAAACAAGTTGTTACACAATTTCAAAAATACTACTCTCTTCGATCTATAAAAACTGGAAAGAATTATTTAACTTTTGAAATAGCAAAACAATATGTAACTAATTTTTTAAACTTCGAAGTAGAAGATATCCGTAAAGGAAAAAAAATTAAAATCATTGAATTAGAGCAAGATATTACTGCAGAACATCAAGTTGAGGCTCTTGACTTCCCTATAAAATTAAAAGGGCAAATTGATAGAATTGACGAAGTAGATGGAACCTTAAGAATTGTTGATTATAAAACTGGAAAAGTAAAACAAACAGATTTAAACCTTAAAAATTGGGAATTATTGACCACAGAAGAAAAATACAGTAAAAGCTTACAAGTATTGTTATACGCTTACATGTACTTAAAAAACAACCCTGATTTATTACATAAACAAAACATGGAAAGCGGTATTATTTCTTTCAAAAATTTTAATGAAGGTTTTTTAAAATTTAATAAAACGAATATTAGTGCAGATTTAATAGAGCAATTGAAAGTACAATTAGATTACTTAATTTTAGAAATATTTAACCCCGATATTCCTATACAAGAAAAAGAAATTAAAACCTATACTTTTTAAAATGACCATAGAAAAAAACATAAACATTAATGGTAAGCACCACAAACCCATTTTATTAGATGTGTTTTATACAAAAACCGAAAAGCCTAAAAACATTGTTATTTTTTGTCATGGTTTTAAAGGTTATAAAGATTGGGGGGCGTGGAATATCATGGCCGAACAATTTGCTGCCAACAATTATTTTTTTATCAAATTTAATTTTTCGCACAATGGTGGGACGGTAGAACAGCCTATTGATTTTCCAGATTTGGAAGCTTTTGGCAACAACAACTTCCTCAAAGAATTGGACGATCTAGAATCTGTAATACAGTGGATAACAAACAACAATAAATACAAGTTAGAAGCAAACTCTAATTCTATTTCTCTTATTGGGCATTCTAGAGGCGGAGGAATTGTTGCCATAAAAGCCAGTGAAAATTCTAAGATTAAAAAAGTTATTTCTTGGGCAGGTGTTTCCGACTTTGGTTCAAAATTTCCTAACGGAGCGATTCTTGAAAATTGGAAGAAAAATAATATAGCTTATATACCAAATGCAAGAACAAAACAAGAAATGCCTTTGTATTTTCAATTTTACCAAAATTTTAAAGCACATGAAAATCGTTTAACTATTAAAACTGCTGTTCAAAATTTAACCATTCCCTATTTAATCATTCACGGCACAGAAGATGAAACCATCAATATTCAAGAAGCCATAAATCAATACTCGTGGAACTCCAACAACCAATTTGTTAAAATAGAGGGTGGTAACCATAGTTTTGATAGTGTCCAACCTTGGCAAGAAAATTTCCTACCAAATGACTTGGAAAAAGTAATAAAGCATACCCTCCAATTTTTAATGAAATAATTATTTCATTAAAAATGTTAACCTTTTCTTAATAGTTACATCAACTAAAAAAGGAAAAGTTAAACTTATCATTGCTGCTAGCGATAAAAAGAAAGAGTATTTTGGATGTTTTGTTACCTACACTTTTTAGGATAACACGAAAAGAGTCAAATTTATTTTGACTCTTTTTTATTTAACAAGTTTTCAACTTTTAACCTACCCTAATCTCTTGTAAATTCAACCCTTAGAATACCCTACTAAAAAGTAGTCTACAACTTGTTAAAAACTTTTCAGCCAATTTGCTTAAATGCAGTTTTTTATTTGACCTTTTTTTGGAATCTTTGTGAACGAAGTTATCCAACTTTAAATCTCACTTAACAACCCAAATTGACCCAAAAAATGTCGAAAATAGAACCGATTTTAGCGCCAAATAGTGACCGATTTGTAATTTTCCCTATCCAGCACGATGATTTATGGGATTGGTATAAAAAACAGCAAGCTTGTTTTTGGACTGCCGAAGAAATTGACTTGCATTCGGATATCGTAGATTGGAATTCAAAATTAACCAATGATGAGCGTTATTTTATCAAACATATTTTGGCATTTTTTGCAGCTTCAGATGGAATTGTTAATGAAAACTTGGCAGAAAACTTTGTAAATGAAGTACAATATTCTGAAGCCAAATTTTTCTATGGTTTTCAAATCATGATGGAAAACATCCATTCAGAAACTTATTCCTTATTGATTGATACTTATGTAAAAGATGAAGTTGAAAAAGACCAGTTATTTGCCGAGCGTTTAATTGCTTTTGCTGCAGTAGAAGGAATTTTCTTTTCTGGTGCATTTTGCTCTATTTTCTGGTTAAAGAAAAGAGGCTTATTACCAGGATTAACTTTTTCAAATGAATTAATTTCTCGCGACGAAGGAATGCATTGTGATTTTGCGGTACACTTACACAACAACCACATCATCAATAAAGTACCAAAAGAGCGTATTACTGAAATTATTGTAGATGCTCTAAACATTGAGCGTGAGTTTATTACAGAATCTTTACCAGTAAGTTTAATTGGGATGAACGCTAAACTAATGACCATTTACTTAGAATTTGTTACCGATAGACTCTTGGTAGAATTTGGATGTGAAAAAGTGTATGATGCTAAGAATCCATTCGACTTTATGGAAATGATCTCTTTAGAAGGAAAAACAAATTTCTTCGAAAAAAGAGTTTCCGAATACCAAAAAGCCGGAGTAAAATCTGGTGGCACAGGAAATATTAGCTTTGATGCCGACTTTTAAACCTTAGTTATTTTTAAAAACTAAGATTTCAAAAAAATACAACAGGATTTTTTAAAGAATCCAATCAAATTATAAATTATTGCCAAAAAGTGGGTGTTTTGGCGACCCAATTAACCAAAAAAACAAAAACGAATAACTATGTATGTAATTAAAAGAGACGGCAAAAAAGAGCCAGTGATGTTCGACAAAATCACCGCGAGAGTGAAAAAAATGTGTTATGGCTTGAATAATATTGTCGATCCCGTTAAAGTTGCCATGCGAGTTATTGAAGGTTTGTACGACGGCGTTACCACACCTGAGTTAGATAATTTGGCAGCAGAAACTGCTGCTACCATGACAACAGCGCATCCAGATTATGCAAAACTAGCTGCGAGAATTGCGGTATCGAACTTACATAAAAATACCAAAAAGTCGTTTTCGGAAACGATGGACGATTTATACCATTATGTAAACCCACGTACGGATAAAAAAGCGCCTTTATTGGCAGATGATGTATATCAAATCATTAAAGAAAATGCAGAAAAATTAGACTCCACTATTATATACAATAGAGATTTTAATTACGATTATTTTGGTTTTAAAACATTAGAGCGATCTTATTTATTAAAGTTGAACGGCAACATAGTTGAGCGTCCGCAACACATGTTAATGCGTGTTTCTATCGGTATTCATAAAAATGATATTGACGAAGCTATCGCTACCTACGAATTGATGAGTAAAAAATATTTTACCCATGCAACCCCTACTTTATTTAATGCTGGTACTCCAAAACCACAAATGTCTTCTTGTTTTTTATTACAAATGCAAGACGATAGTATCGATGGCATTTACGATACCTTAAAGCAAACTGCAAAAATTTCGCAATCGGCGGGTGGCATTGGACTTTCTATTCACAATGTGCGAGCAACAGGCTCTTATATTAGAGGAACCAATGGTACTTCAAATGGTATCGTTCCTATGTTAAAAGTATACAACGATACAGCTAGGTATGTAGACCAAGGAGGAGGAAAAAGAAAAGGCTCATTCGCCGTTTATTTAGAACCTTGGCACGCAGATATTTTTGATTTTTTAGATTTGAAAAAGAACCACGGAAAAGAAGAAATGCGTGCACGTGATTTATTTTACGCCATGTGGGTGCCAGATTTGTTTATGAAACGTGTGGAAGAAGATGGGCAATGGACATTAATGTGCCCAAATGAATGTCCGCATTTATTTGATTCTTATGGCGATGAGTTTGAACGTTTATACGAAGGATATGAAGCTGCAGGAAAAGGAAGAAAAACCATTAAAGCACGTGAACTTTGGGAGAAAATTTTAGAATCTCAAATTGAAACTGGTACACCGTACATGCTGTACAAAGATGCTGTAAACCGTAAAACCAACCACAAAAATTTAGGAACCATCCGTTCGTCTAATTTGTGTACAGAAATTATGGAATATACGGCAAAAGACGAAGTTGCTGTATGTAACTTGGCATCCATAGCTTTACCAATGTTTGTTAGTGAAAAAGAAAATGGTGAGAAATTCTTTAACCACAAAAAACTATTCGATGTAACTAAAAAAGTTACACGAAATTTAGATACGGTAATTGATATGAATTATTATCCTGTAAAAGAGGCTGAAAATTCAAACTTCCGCCATAGACCAATTGGATTAGGAATTCAAGGTTTGGCAGATACTTTTATCAATTTACGTTTACCTTTTACCTCTGAAGAGGCAAAAAAATTGAATCAAGACATTTTTGAAACCATGTATTTTGCCGCAGTTACCTCTTCTATGGAAATTGCAAAAGCAAAAGAACCATATTCTACGTTTAAAGGTTCTCCAATGTCTGAAGGAGAATTTCAATTTAATATGTGGGGGATTAAAGATGAGGATTTAAGCGGAAATTGGGATTGGGAAAAATTACGTAAAAATGTGATCAAGCACGGAGTAAGAAACTCGCTATTGGTAGCGCCAATGCCAACTGCTTCCACCTCGCAAATCTTAGGAAACAACGAAGCATTTGAACCGTATACTTCTAATATTTATACCCGTAGAGTTTTATCGGGTGAATTTATCGTTGTTAACAAACATTTACTAGAAGATTTAGTGGAATTAGGTTTATGGGATAATGATATGAAAGAAGATATTATGCGTGCCAACGGATCTATCCAACATATTGAAAAAATACCAGCCAATTTAAGAGAGTTGTACAAAACGGTTTGGGAAATGAGTATGAAAGATATAATTGATATGGCTCGCCATAGGGGTTATTTTATTGATCAATCGCAATCATTAAATCTGTTTATGAAAGATCCTGACTTTGCTAAATTAACTTCGATGCATTTTTATGGATGGAAATCTGGGTTAAAAACCGGAATGTATTATTTAAGAACAAAATCGGCTGTAAATGCCATTCAGTTTACACTTTCTAAAGAGAAATCAGCAGAAAACAAACCAATGTCAACAGACGAGTTTAAAGCAATGGTAGATGCCTCTAAAAATGCTGGCCCAGACGATTGCTTAATGTGTGGTTCTTAAATGAATTGAACAAACAATCTAAAACAAAAATAACCTGCAAATTGCAGGTTATTTTTTTGGGAACAAACTAACTCACTCACCCAATTCCTTAATTGGAATAAGTAATTTCTTCATATAATGCTACTTGCTTTGCTTTTAAGGTTTTGTTTAACAAAATTGTTTTGCCTTCGTGTACTACAACATTCTCAATTTCAATAGGTTCATAGCCTACAAAATAAACTACAATGGTATAAGATCCGCTAGCAACGTTTAACTCAAAAGAACCATCTATATCGCTAGTAGTATTATAGTTGGTATTTTTTACTAAAATATTGGCAAAAGCCAAAGCTTCTTGGTTGTTTTCACCATCTAAAATATAGCCTTTAATTTTTGCTTCTTGCGCAAAACCAAGACTTAAGGTAAAGAATGCCGCAATAAAAAGTAATTTTTTCATCATTTATATTTTATACTGCTAAATAACTGCTATTCTACTTAAAACACGTTAAATCAATGTTATCAAAAGATTACAATTAGGTTATTTAAACCTCAAATATTTGGCTTTTAAAAATTAAAACTTGTACTATATTAGCACAAAATTTAAAGTATGAACTGGGAACAATTACTATCGTTAAAAAGGTTTGGAGATGTTGAAAAAAGACTGAGAATTAACCAAGACGAAACGCGTTTAGGGTTTGAAGTAGATTATGATAGGATTATATTTTCTGACTCCTTTAGAAGTTTACAAGACAAAACCCAGGTTGTACCCTTATCGAA
>JAUIAA010000318.1 GCA_030425715.1 Bacteroidia bacterium
TAGAGGGTTTGGTTCTGTAAGTGCTTCTAGTTCACCATTGTATGTGGTTGATGGTATTATTTTTTCTGGATCGCTCAATTCCATAAATCCAAATGATATAGAAAGCATGTCTATATTAAAAGATGCAGCTTCAACCGCATTATATGGTAACAGAGCAGCGAACGGGGTGGTTATGATAACCACTAAAAAAGGGAAAAGTGAAAAAGGTAGAATTAGCATAAACGCAAGCGCAGGTGTGGTATCTAGAGCTGTGCCTGAATACGATAGATTAGGCCCAGATAAGTATTACGAAATTATGTGGGAGTCTATGCGTAATGGTCAAGCCATTCCTGGTGTGGATAGTGATCAAGATGTGGCAGATGCTAATTTATTTGCTTCTCAAAATATTATTAAAGAACTGGAAAATAACCCTTACAATGTAGCCGATGATCAAATTGTAGGCCTTGATGGTAGAATTAATCCAAATGCGCAATTATTATATCCGGACGATATGGATTGGACAGGTTCTATTACAGAAATGGGAATTAGACAAGATTATAATATAAACTATATGGGCGGTACAGAAAAAGCAGATTATTATGCTTCTTTGGGTTACCTAAACGAACAAGGTTATATAATTAATTCTGATTTTTCAAGGGTAACTGCAAGAGCTAAAGTTAATTTTCAAGCGAGTAAGCGTATTAAAACAGGATTGAATATCAATGCTGCGATTTCATCAGGAAATCAGGCACAAGCCGCTAGTACGCAATCTAGTTCTTTTGTTAATCCTATTCGTTTTACAAGAAATGTAGGACCGATCTATCCAATTTACAAACACGACCCGACAACTGGAGATTATATTTATGATGCCAATGGAAATCGCATATTCGAGCTAGACGATAATCGCCCAAGTGGTGCAAGTGGTGGTCGACACATAGTTGCAGAAACTTTATGGAATAAAGACTTTGATGATATCACAACACTTGGAGGTAGAGCGTATATAGATTTTACCATTTTAGATGGTTTGGTATTTACTATAAATGGTACTTATGATCAAAGAGATATCTATAATATAGGTTATGACAATAAATTTGTTGGTGATGGGGCACCAGGAGGTAGAGCATCGAGAGATTTTTCTAAAAGAACCTCTATTGGTTTTAACCAGTTATTAAATTATACCAAATCATTTGGTAAGCACAATATAAGTGCATTGTTAGGTCATGAATCTCTAGACTTAAAAATCAATAATTTAGAAGGTTCTAAATCGCAACAAATTGCCGATAATAATGATGAATTGATAAATTTTGTAACCATACAAAGCTTAGATTCTTGGACAGATGCTAGAACAGATGAAAGTTATTTTAGTAGAATTAATTATGATTTTGAAGGTAAATACCTACTTAGCGGATCAATAAGAACGGACGGGTCTTCAAAATTTCACCAAGATAGAAGATGGGGTGTTTTTTGGTCTTTAGGAGCTGGATGGAGAGTAGATAAAGAGCAATTTATGGAGAACGTAGATTGGGTTAACCAATTAAAAATTAGAGGTTCGTATGGAGAAATAGGCAACAATGCTGGGATTGGCTATTATGCTTACCAAAGCTTATATGATTTAGGATACAACAATCAAACCGCTCCGGGTATTTTGCAAGCTACCTTAGAATCTAAAGGTTTAGAATGGGAAAAAAATGCGAGCTATGATATAGCTGTTGAGTTTAGTTTATTTAACAGATTAAATGGGGTGGTTGAATTTTACCACAGAGAGTCCTCTAATTTATTATTTGATGTGCCATTAACTTTATCAACAGGATTTGAAGATATAACCAAAAATATTGGTTCTATGTATAATAGAGGTGTAGAACTTACCTTAAATTATGATATTATTAAAAATGACAATTTTAATTGGAATTTTGGTATTATTGCTTCTACCTTAGAAAATCAATTTACAGAATTATCACAAGATGAAATTATTACTGGCTCTAAAAAATACCAAGTAGGTAGTTCCATTTATGATTATTGGCTAAGAGATTGGTATGGTGTTGACCCTAG